>NZ_JAGEKI010000013.1:0-211429 GCF_049887815.1 Pseudomonas sp. NFXW11
CAAATCTACAACACGGAGCGGCCTCACATGGCCCTGAAAAACAAAACGCCCGATGCGGTGCATCGGGCGTTTTGAGGCCTACTGGCCTACCTGTATAGGTGTAAACCTATTTCAGGACTAGACACTGCGCCTTTCGTGGCGTCGCACGGGCCTTCAGGTCGGCGCTGCCGCCCAACGGGAGCGAGCTCCCTCGCCACATAGGCAGGGCGCCGTTAGTCGGAAGGGGCGGGGTGTTGGGGTGATCGATAGCCTGCTATCTGGCAACTCGTGGCTATCGCGACTAGTTTTCAGACAGTGCCGTGCCTGCTTCGACGCGGGGCCGCGGCCTTCGATGACTCACCTTTGTAGGGATGGAATCGGCTATGAACATTTTTCAACGCGTGCTGCTGTTGCTCAAAGTGCTGGTGATGCTGTCGCTCGGAACCTCGGCGGCCTGGGCCCACAATCTGCTGGAGGTGAAGGAGCCGGGTTTTTCATCGACCCACAGTGCGCCCGTGCAGATGCTTGCCAAATCCGAATCCGAGCCGGGGGATGAAGGCCAGGGCGGCAGCTCGGGCGACGACGACCAGACTACCGAGGACGATGGCGCCGATCAGGGTTGAGCAAAAAAAAGCCCCGACAACGGACTGATGCGCAATCCGTTGCCAGGGGCAGGTGGAACACCGTACAGGCGTTCCCGGCAGGTTCCGGGAGCGCCTTTTTCATGGACCGTTACAGGAACTGCTCGGCGAAGTGGCAGGCTACCTGGCGGCTGTCGAGCTGACGCAAGGCCGGCTCTTCAGTGCTGCAACGCTCGGTGGCGTACGGGCAGCGCTTGTGGAAGGCGCAGCCGGACGGCGGGTTCAGCGGGTTGGGCAGTTCGCCGGCGATCTTGATCTTGGGCTTGTTCGGATCGGGGTGAATGGCCGGGGTCGCCGACAGCAGGGCCTGGGTGTAGGGGTGCAGGGGACGGTTGTAGATGTCTTCCTTGGGGCCCATTTCCACCGGGCGGCCGAGGTACATCACCAGCACCTGGTCGGCGACATGGCGCACCACCGCCAGGTTGTGGGAGATGAACACGTAGGCTGTGTTGAACTCCTGCTGCAGGTCCATGAACAGGTTCAGCACCTGGGCCTGGATCGACACGTCCAGGGCCGAGGTCGGCTCGTCCGCCACCAGCACCTTGGGTTGCAGCATCATTGCCCGGGCCAGGGCGATGCGCTGGCGCTGGCCACCGGAGAACATGTGCGGGTAGCGCTGGTAATGCTCGGGGCGCAGGCCCACCTGCTTCATCATCGCCTGGACTTTCTCGCGACGCTCGGCGGCGGACAGCTTGGTGTTGATCAGCAGCGGCTCGGCCAGCTGGTCGCCGATCTTCTGCCGTGGGTTGAGCGAGGCATAGGGGCTCTGGAACACCATCTGCACGTCTTTGCGCAGTTGCTTGCGCTGGGCCTTGTCGGCGCCGGCGACTTCCTGGCCGGCGATTTTCAGCGAGCCCGAAGAGGGTTCCTCGATCAGGGTCAGGGCCCGGGCCAGGGTGGATTTGCCACAACCGGACTCGCCCACCACGGCCAGGGTCTTGCCGGCTTCCAGTTCAAAGGACACGCCGTTGAGGGCGCGCACCAAGGCATGGCCCTTGAACAGGCCGCGGGACACTTCGTAGTGCCGGGTGAGGTCGCGGGCGGTAAGAACGACGGCCATTACGCCACCTCCTGGTTGAGCGGGTAGAAGCAGCGCACCAGGCTGGCGGCTTGCGGATCGAGGCTGGGGCGTTGCTGGCGGCAGTTGTCCTGGGCGTAAGGGCAGCGTGGCGACAGCAGGCAGCCCACCGGCCGGTCGTAACGGCCGGGGACGATGCCCGGCAGGGTCGAGAGCCGCGAAGCCCCCAGGCTGTGCTCGGGAATCGCCGCCAGCAGCGCTTCGCTATAGGGGTGGGCGGGGATGTTGAACAGCTCCGGCACCTTGCCCACTTCCACCGCTTGCCCGGCGTACATCACGCACACTCGCTGGGCGGTCTCGGCAACCACGGCCAGGTCGTGGGTGATCAGCACCAGGCCCATGTTGCGTTCTTTCTGCAGGCTCAGCAGCAGGTCCATGATCTGCGCCTGGATGGTCACGTCCAGGGCGGTGGTGGGTTCGTCGGCGATCAGCAGCTTGGGTTCGCCGGCAATCGCCATGGCGATCGCCACCCGCTGGCTCATGCCGCCGGACAGTTGATGCGGGTAGGCGTCCATGCGGCTGGCAGCGCCGGGGATCTCGACTTTTTCCAGCAGCTCGATGGCCCGCTTGCGCGCGGCCTTGCCGGACATCTTCAGGTGCAGGCGCAGCACTTCCTCGATCTGGAAACCCACGGTGTAGCTCGGGTTGAGCGCGGTCATGGGGTCCTGGAAGACCATGGCCAGGTCCTTGCCGACAATCTGCCGGCGCTGGCGGGCGCTGAGCTTGAGCATGTCCTTGCCGTCGAAGGTGAGGGCGTCGGCGGTGACGATGCCGGGGTGCTCGATCAGGCCCATCAGGGCCATCATGGTCACCGACTTGCCGGAGCCGGACTCGCCGACAATCGCCAGGACTTCGCCCTTGTCGACCTTGAGGTCGAGGCCGTCGACCACGGGGACTGCCTTGGCGTCGCCGAAACGGACGTTGAGATTCTTGATTTCTAGCAGTGACATGGGAATCTCCTCAGGCGGCGTTCTTGAGTTTCGGGTCCAGCGCATCGCGCAGGCCGTCGCCCATCAGGTTGATTGCCAGCACGCTGAGCAAAATGGTCAGGCCAGGCAGGCTCACTACCCACCAGGCGCGTTCGATGTAGTCGCGGGCCGAGGCCAGCATGGTGCCCCACTCGGGGGTTGGCGGTTGCACGCCGAGGCCGAGGAAGCCCAGGGCGGCGGCGTCGAGGATGGCCGAGGAGAAGCTCAGGGTGGCCTGGACGATCAGCGGCGCCATGCAGTTGGGCAGCACGGTGATGAACATCAGGCGTGGCAGGCTGGCACCGGCCAGGCGCGCGGCGGTCACGTAGTCGCGGTTGACCTCGCCCATCACCGCGGCGCGGGTCAGGCGCACATAGGACGGCAGCGAGACCACGGCAATGGCGATCACGGTGTTGATCAGGCCTGGGCCGAGGATGGCGACGATGGCCACGGCCAGCAGCAGCGACGGCAGGGCCAGCATGATGTCCATCAGGCGCATGATGCTCGGGCCCAGCAAACGCGGGAAGAAACCGGCGAACAGGCCGAGGAGGATGCCCGGGATCAGCGACATCACCACCGACGACAGGCCGATCAGCAGCGACAGGCGCGAGCCCTGGATCAGCCGCGACAACAGGTCGCGACCCAGTTCGTCGGTGCCCAGCAGGAACTGCATCTGCCCGCCTTCGAGCCAGGCCGGCGGGGTCAGCAGGAAGTCGCGGTATTGCTCGCTGGGGTCATGGGGGGCCACCCAAGGCGCGAACAGTGCGCAGAACACTACGACCAGCATGAACATCAGGCCGGCCACCGCCCCCTTGTTGCGGGAGAAGTGCTGCCAGAATTCTTTGTAGACGGACGGGTAGAGCAGGCTTTGATCGACTGCTACTGAGGAAGTTGGAGTGCTCATTAGTCTTGATCTCAGCGCTGATGACGGATGCGTGGGTTGGCAAAGCCGTAGAGGATGTCCACCACGAAGTTGACCATGATCACCAGGCAGGCGATCAGCAGGATGCCGTTCTGCACCACGGGGTAATCCCGGGCGCCAATGGCTTCGATCAGCCACTTGCCGATGCCCGGCCAGGAGAAGATGGTTTCAGTGAGCACGGCGCCGGCCAGCAGGGTGCCGACTTGCAGGCCGACCACGGTCAGTACCGGAATCAGTGCGTTGCGCAGGCCGTGCACGAACACCACGCGGTTCGGCGAAAGGCCCTTGGCCTTGGCGGTGCGGATGTAGTCTTCACGCAGCACTTCGAGCATCGAGGAGCGGGTCATCCGCGCGATTACCGCCAGCGGAATGGTGCCCAGCACGATGGCCGGCAGGATCAGGTGCTGCAGGGCGTCGAAGAAGGCGCTGGTGTCGCCGGCCAACAGGGTGTCCACCAGCATGAAGCCGGTCTTGGGCTCGATGTCGTAGAGCAGGTCGATACGCCCGGAAACCGGAGTCCAGCCCAGGCTCACCGAGAAGAACATGATGAGGATCAGGCCCCACCAGAAGATCGGCATCGAATAACCGGCCAGGGAGATGCCCATCACCCCGTGGTCGAACAGTGAGCCTCGGCGCAAGGCCGCGATCACCCCGGCCAGGAGGCCGATCACCCCGGCGAACAGCAGGGCGGCCATGGCCAATTCCAGGGTTGCGGGAAACAGCGAGCTGAATTCGCTCCAGACGCTGGTGCGGGTACGCAGGGATTCGCCCAGGTCACCGTGGGCCAGTTTGCCGATGTAGTCCAGGTACTGGGCGTACAGCGGTTTGTTCAATCCAAGGCGTTCCATTGCCTGGGCATGCATCTCGGGGTCGACCCGACGCTCGCCCATCATGACTTCCACGGGGTCGCCGGGAATCATGCGTATCAAGGCGAAGGTCAGCAAGGTGATGCCGAAGAATGTGGGGATCAGCAACCCCACACGGCGGGCAATAAAACTAAACATCTTCTGAAGTACCTCAATCAGCCGGTTAGGCGTTGCCGCCGCCCTGGATCAAGGGCGGCGGGCGTTTCTTATTACTTCACTTGGGTGGTAGCGAAGTTGTTGGTGGTCAATGGACTCTGGTGAAAGCCCTCGACGTTCTTGCGCATGGCAGTGAACATTTTCGGATAGGCCATGGGGATCCACGGTTGGTCCTGGGCGAAAATCAGCAGGGCCTTTTCATAGAGTTCGGCGCGTTTGCCGGGTTCAGCGTCGGCACGGGCCTGGTCGATCAGGGTCTGGAACTCCTGGTTGCACCAGCGAGCGTAGTTTTCGCCGTTTTTCGCCGCGTCACAACTCAGGTTCGGGGTCAGGAAGTTGTCCGGGTCGCCATTGTCCCCGGCCCAGCCGGCCGAGACCATGTCGTGCTCGCCGTTTTTCGCGCGCTTGAGCATCTCACCCCACTCCATCACGCGGATATCCAGCTTGAGGCCGATCTTGGCCAGGTCGGCTTGCATCATCTGCGCGCCCAGCAGCGGGTTGGGGTTGGTCGGGCCGCCGCCGTTACGGGTGAACAGGGTGATCACGGTGCCTTCCGGCACGCCGGCTTCCTTGAGCAGGGCGCGGGCCTTGTCCAGGTCCCGTGGCGGGTTCTTCAGGCTGGCGTTGAAGCCCAGCAGGGTTGGCGGGTAGGGGCCGGTGCCCACCAGGGCATTGCCTTTGCCGTACAGGCTGTTGACGTAGGCTTCCTTGTCGAAGGCGATGTCGATGGCCTTGCGCACGCGCACGTCGCTCATGTACTTGCGGGTGGTATTCATGGCGATGTAGCCGGTGGTCATGGCCGCCAGTTCGTCGACCCTGAGGTTGGCGTCGGCCTTGATGCTGGGAATGTCATCGGGCTTGGGATAGAGGGCGATCTGGCACTCGTTGGCCTTGAGCTTCTGCAGGCGCACGTTGTTGTCGGTGGTGATCGCCAGCACCAGCGTCTCGGCCGGCGGCTTGCCGCGGAAATAGTCGGGGTTGGCCTTGAAACGCACCTGGGCGTCCTTGGCGAAGCGGGTGAAGATGAAGGGGCCGGTGCCAATGGGCTTGCTGTTGAGTTCGCCGGTCTTGCCTTCCTTGAGCAGCTTGTCGGCGTATTCCGCCGGGAAGATCGAGGAGAAGGCCATGGCCACGTCGGCCAGGAAGGGTGCTTCAGGACGGGTCAGGGTGAAGACCACGGTGTGATCGTCGGTCTTCTCGACGCTTTTCAGCAGTTCCTTGAAACCCATGCTTTCGAAATAGGGGAAGCCGACGCTGGATTTGTCATGCCAGGGGTGCTTCGGGTCCAGCTGGCGCTGGAAGCTCCAGAGCACGTCGTCGGCGTTCATCTCGCGGGTTGGGGTGAAGTAGTCGGTGCTGTGGAACTTGACGCCTTTACGCAGGTGGAAAGTGTATTGCAGGCCGTCGGGGCTGATGTCCCAGGTCTCGGCCAGTGCCGGCTCGATGTCCGTGGTGCCGGGCTTGAAGTCCACCAGGCGGTTGAAGATGGTTTCCGCCACCGCGTCGGCCGTGACTGCAGTCGTGTACTGGACCATATCGAAGCCTTCCGGGCTGGCTTCGGTACAGACCACCAAGGGTTTGGCTGCCGCGCCTATGGCGACGCTCAGCAATGCGGCGCCAATGGCCGCTCTCAGGGGAAGCATTTTCATCAAGAGCCCTCTGCAATCGGTTGAACCAGATTAGCTGGAATGGCGGATTCGTCATGAATCCGCCATTCGGCTGTTGGGTTAGAGAATGTTGAACGGGATGGTGGTGACCAGGCGGAACTCGTTGATGTTGCCGTCGGCCTGGTGTTCGCTGGCGCGGTGGGTGGTGTAGGTCGCGCGAATTGCCGTGGCCTTGAGTGGGCCGCTCTGCACCGCGTAGGACGCACCAATGCCGTACTCGTAGTGGCTTTCGCCATCCATCAGGCTCAGGTCGCCACGTTTGGCGCCTGGATCGGTGTAGGCAACGCCACGGTAGTGAGTACCGTCGATGCCCCAGCCACGGGCCTGGTAGATGTTGAACTTGAGGCCAGGTACGCCGTATTCGGCCATGTTCAGGCCATAGGCGATCTGGAAGGATTTCTCGTTCGGGCCGTTGAAGTCCGAGAGCAGGGAGTTGGCCAGGTAGATGCCGTTGGTTTCGTGCAGGTAGTCGAAGTATTCGTTACCACTGACTTCCTGGTACGAGAAGGTCAGGCTGTGGGCCTGGTGAGTCAGACCCAGCGACAACGAGTAGGTATCGTTGTCGATCTTGCCCATCAGCTTTTTGCCTTCATCGGCAGTCTTGTAGTAGTTCAGGCCGGTGGTCAGGCTCAGCACCTGGCTGTCGCCCAGTTCATGGGTGGCGCCGAAGTAGTACTGGTTCCAGAAGTCTTTGACCTTGGCGCCGTAGAGGCTGGTTTTCAGACTCTTGAACGGCTGGTAATTAAGGCCGGCGGTGTAGACCTTGTCGGTTTCCACGCCCGTTGCGGAGTATTCGCTACGGAATTTCGACAGGCTCTGTTCGGTTCGTGGAGACACGCGGTCGAAACCGGCCAGGTCGAATGACAGGTTGCTGAATTCTTCGCTGTGCAGGCTCACCCCTTCGAAACTCGAAGGCAGCGCACGGTTGCCGATCACGTCGACGATCGGCGTGCTGAAGTTCTGGCGGCCGGCGGTCAGGGTGGTGTTGGACACGCGGAACTTGACGTTGGCCAGGCCCAGCTTGCTCCACTGGCCCACGGCATCGCCGTCGGAGTGGGTCAGGGTGCGGTTGTTCTTGCCGGCGATGTCCTTGCGGTCACGGTCCAGGGCAATGGCGTTGTAGGCCGCAACCTCGGTGCTGACACCCACGGTGCCTTCGGTGAAGCCCGAGCTGTAGTTGAGGATGGTGCCCTGGACCCAGTTGATACGGCGTGGGGTCGAGGTTGAAACACCGTTGTGATTGTAGGAAAAACGGTCATCACGACGTTTCAGCTCGTTGGCGTACCAGTTGCGGGTAGTCCCCGACAGGCTCTGGCCTTCGATGAACCCCTTGGCGTCGGCCTGGGCGCTCTTGCTCAGTTCAGTCGGGACGAAGTCCTGGCTGACGTTCTCCGCATAAGCCGTGGCGGTGATGCTACTGATAGCCAAGGCTAACAATGCGCTGCTGCTCAGTTTCATGGGTGAAGCTCCTTTGCTTTCTTTTTAAATGCCGGTTTTTTTGGGCCGGCTGGTTTTTGGAACTCATTCATGGCATCGCAAACGTTTGCATGCGGCTTGATCGCCGATTTCAGGCAAAGCGCCTGCATGAGGGCGAAGATCGCCCCCAGGGTTTTGGCTCAACGGTTATGGGGTCAGGCTGACACCTGAGAAGGAGTTGCGGCCGAAGGGACTGACCTTGAAGTCCTCGACCCTGGCACTCAACGGTTGGTTGATTGTCGAGTGGGCCACTGGGGTAATGGGTACCTGCTGCTTGAGCAATTGCTGGGCCTGCCGGTACAGCTCGGTGCGCTGCTGGCGGTCGGTGACCACCTTGGCCTGCTTGATCAGTCGGTCGTATTGCGGGTCGCACCACATGGAATAGTTGTTGCCGCCGATGGCATCGCAGCTGTACAGGGTGCCCAGCCAGTTGTCCGGGTCGCCGTTGTCGCCGGTCCAGCCGATCAGGCTGATGTCGTGCTCACCGTTCTTGGTGCGCTTGATGTACTCGCCCCATTCGTAGCTGACGATCTTCACCTTGAGGCCGATTTTCGCCCAGTCGGACTGCAGCATCTCGGCCATCAGCTTGGCGTTGGGGTTGTAGGGGCGTTGCACGGGCATGGCCCAGAGGGTGATTTCCGTACCTTCCTTGACCCCGGCGGCCTTGAGCAGCTCGCGGGCTTTTTCCGGGTTGAAGGCGGCGTCCTTGATGCTCTCGTCGTAGGACCACTGGGTAGGCGGCATGGCGTTGACCGCCAGTTGGCCGGCGCCCTGGTACACGGCGTTGAGAATGGCCGGCTTGTTCACCGCCATGTCCAGGGCCTGGCGAACTTCGAGGCGGTCGAACGGTTTGTGCCGCACGTTGTAGGCGATGTAGCCGAGGTTGAAACCGGGCTTCACGATCACCTGCAACTTAGGATCGCTCTTGAGCGCATCGATATCGGCGGGGCGCGGATGCAGGGTCACCTGGCACTCGCCGGCGCGCAGTTTTTGCACCCGCACCGAGGCGTCGGTGTTGATGGCGAAGATCAACCGGTCGAGCTTGACCCGGCTAGGGTCCCAGTAATGGGGGTTGGCGGCGTAGCGGATCTGCGAATCTTTCTGGTAGCGCTGGAAGACGAAGGGGCCAGTACCGATGGGCTTCTGGTTGATCTGGCTCGGGGTGCCGGCCTTGAGCAGTTGCTCGGCGTATTCGGCGGAGAGGATCGCGGCGAAGCTCATGGCGATGTTCTGCAGGAACGCTGCGTCCACGCTGTTGAGGGTGATGACCACGGTCAGCGGGTCGGTTTTCTCGACCTTGGCGATGTTCTTGTTCAGGCTCATGCCGGTGAAGTAGGGGAACTCCGTGGGGTAGGCCTTGCGAAACGGGTGCTCGGCGTCGAGCATGCGGTTGAAGGTGAACAGCACGTCATCGGCGTTCAGGTCACGGCTGGGCTTGAAGTACGGGGTGCTGTGGAACTTCACACCGGGTCGCAGATGGAAGCTGTATGTGAGGCCGTCTTCGGAAATGTCCCAGCTCTTGGCCAGGCCGGGCCCCACGCTGGTTGCCCCGCGCTCGAATTCCACCAAGCGGTTGTACAGCGGCTCGGCGGCATCGTTGTCGGTGGCGGTGGTGTACTGCGCGGTGTCGAAACCTGCCGGGCTGCCTTCGGAGCAGAACACCAGGCTGCGGTCGGCGGCGCTGCTCAAGCAACTGATGGCCAGTAGGCCGGTGCCCAGAAGAGCCGAGAAAATCGGGGAATGACGCATGACGGTCCATCTCCATTTCTATTGTGATGATCAATGGACCATGACTCCTTCCTGGAGCCTGTACAGGTCATTGATGCCAAGCCATGGCTTGCAGCAAGTGCCCACCGACAGACGCAGTTTTGCCTTGCAACGACGTTAGGGGTCGAGGACAGGGCCGTATATGAGCTGTGCCTGAAAGCCCTGTAGGAATCGGCTCTAAAATCGAGAGATCATGCGCGTTGACGGATGTCTCTCGATGCAGAGGTACGGATTCGTTCAGGGGGGCGCATTCACAACGGCGACGCCGGGACGTCGCCGTTGCAGTGCCTTACTTGCTGACGCTTACACCGTAGAAGGAGTTCAAGCCAAACGGGCTGATCTTGAAGTCCTGCACGTTGCTGCGCATGGGTTGGAACACCGTCGAGTGTGCGATAGGTGTCATCGGGACTTGGTCTTTGATGATGTGCTGCGCCTGCTTGTACAGCTCGGTGCGCTTGGCCACATCGGACGTTGCCTTGGCTTGCTTGATCAGTGCGTCGTAAGGCTTGTCGCACCACTTCGAGAAGTTGTTGCCGTTCATTGCGTCGCAGCCGAACAGGGTGCCCAGCCAGTTGTCGGGGTCACCATTGTCGCCGCTCCAGCCGATGATCATTGCCTGGTTCTCGCCGCCCTTGGAGCGCTTGATGTACTCACCCCACTCGTAGCTGACGATATTCACCTTGAGGCCGATCTTCGCCCAGTCGGATTGCAGCATTTCTGCCATCAGCTTGGCGTTGGGGTTGTAGGGACGCTGTACTGGCATGGCCCACAGGGTGATCTGGGTGCCTTCCTTGATACCGGCTTCCTTGAGCAGCTGCTTGGCTTTCTCCGGATCGTACTGGGTGTCCTTGATGCTGGTGTCGTAGGACCACTGGGTGGGCGGCATGGCGTTGACCGCCAGCTGGCCGGCACCCTGATAGACCGATTCGATGATCTGCGGTTTGTTCACCGCCATGTCCAGAGCCTGGCGAACCTTGAGGTCGGCCAGCGGGTTGGCGTCGGTGCGGCCCTTGAGAACCGGCATCACGTTGTAGGCCACGTAGCCCAGGTTGAAGCCCGCCTGTTCAGGCATCTTCAGGTCCTTGTCCTCCTTGAGCGCCTTGAGATCGGCAGGGCGCGGGAACAGGGTGACCTGGCATTCGTTCTTCTTCAGCTTCTGCATGCGCACCGACGGGTCGGTGGTGATGGCGAAGATCAGGTTGTCGATCTTCACGTCTTCAGGCTTCCAGTAGTCCTTGTTGCCGGTGTAGCGGATGTTCGAGTCTTTCTGGTAGCTCTTGAACACGAACGGGCCGGTGCCGATCGGCTTCTGGTTGATGTCGGAAGGCTTGCCTTCCTTGAGCAGTTTGTCGGCGTACTCGGCGGACTGGATCGAAGCGAAGCTCATGGCCAGGTTCTGGATGAACGCGGCGTCGACGGTCTTCAGGGTGAACTTGACGGTCTTGTCGTCGATTTTTTCGATCTTGGTGATGTTGGTGTCCATCCCCATGTCGGTGAAATACGGGAATTCGGAGTTGTAGGCCTTACGGAACGGCATGTTCTTGTCGATCATGCGGTTGAAGGTGAACAGCACGTCGTCGGCGTTGAAAGTGCGGGTTGGTGTGAAGTACGGCGTGGTGTGGAACTTGACCCCTTCGCGCAGATGGAAGGTATAGCTCAGGCCGTCATCGGCGATGTCCCAGCTGGTGGCCAGGCCCGGGATCACTTTGGTGCCGCCACGTTCGAACTGGCTCAGGCGGTTGTAGAGGGTTTCGGCTGAGGCGTCGAAGTCGGTTCCGGTGGTGTACTGGCCTGGGTCGAAACCGGCTGGGCTCCCTTCGGAGCAGAACACCAGGTTAGTCGCTGCCTGGGCGAACGGGGCGCTGGCGAGCAAGCCGGCGCTGACTAAGAACGGAATGACTGCTTGTTTGAACATGGTGGCCTCATGATTTGTTGTCATTTTTGGTGTTGAGGGCGACCTCGTGAGTCGACCCGCCGATACTTATGCAGGCCCCATACCCAATGCAAGGTGCGGGGTCGCCACAAGTATCAAAGAGTGGCACGGACGTACAGGAATGACGCATTTGTATAAATCTTGACGCATTTGATCGTTTGCGCCGGTTCTTTATGGTGCGTGGTTCGCCTTCTTAGTGGGCGTTCAGGGCCAGTCGCGCCCTGCATCGGTGCAAGGCGTGGACGAGCGCCAGCCGGCAGCGGGTTGCGCCGCCGGGTCGTGCCGCCCTCGAGCGGAGGGTGGGCGAATGGGCTGGAAAAAGTGGCAACGCGAGAACCGGCCTGGTGATGTACCTCGGCCTGGTTGGCGTACCTGATCGTCGCGGGCAGTGCCCGGCCGACAAGCTGACTGACGGAGTCCGAAAACGCGGAGCCGGAACGCAGGCCGGCTAACTGCCAAGCCTTGCGCGAAAGGGTCTTACACATGCAAACCTCTTTTTTCTTTTTTTAGGGTGCATCTGAGGATTGGCCTTTTGGGCTGTGGTAACTCGCCTTTTCGATGGGGAATGGATGAACCCCAAGGACCCTATGCGGCGACAGCGAGTACCTGTTGTGTTCTTGATTGACGACTCGCAGATGCGGAAATTAAGTCATGCTGAAATTGTGGTCAACGAAAATTAAGCATGACTAACATTTATCCTGTGAATAGCTGTGTCTGTGGAGCTCTGCGGGGGGATGTGCTTGGGGCTCAGGAGGCTGGACGATCGTCGAACAGGCCCATGGTGGTGATGGTCAGGACTTCCGCCGGGCCGTCGCCGACATTGGCCAGGCAGTGGGTCTTGGTGGCGTCGAAGTGCACCGAGTCGCCGGGGCCGAGGGGGTATTGGCGGCCCTCGATGGTGTAGACGATCTGCCCCGTTAGAACGTAGGAGAATTCCGAGCCGTCATGGGAAATCAGTTCCGACTGGTAACCCACCGAGATATTCATCTTCACTGCATTGATCAGGTTGCCGGGGAAGGAACTGGACAGGCGCTCGTAGGCCAGTGGCTGGCCTTCGATGGTGTAGCGCACCCGCTCGCCGTCGTGAGAGTCGGGCTGGGCCTGGGTCGGCTGGTCGAACAGGGCATTGAGTGGAACGTTGAGGGATTTGGCGATGTTGACCAGGGACGAGATCGATACGCCGGTGAGGTTGCGTTCCGCCTGGGACAGGAAACTGGCGGTCAGGCCGGATTCACTGGCGATCTGACGCAGGGTTTTCTTGGCGGCGCGGCGATAGCGACGCAGGCGTTCGCCGATGCGGTCTGCGGTCATTGGATAGACTCTTATAGAAAGGCGCAGTATATCCGGCGCAGGCCAGAAAAGTCTGAGCGATGCACAGCCGGATGCGCTGACTTTAGCAGCCGCGAGCCGCGTAGTTTCATCCAGCCCAAGGCCGGGCTGCCCCGGCAGACGCTGCGAGGACGGCCAATGAAAACGGCGCCAACCCGAGCTTGTGCCCACAGGTTGACGCCGTTACGGCATGCCGCAAGAACCTTTATTGCATCAGTACTTCGATGGCGCCGTCGGCGGTCATGCTGACCTGGCTGGTGCCGGCCTCGACTTCCGGAGTCACCGGCGCCGAGTCCATGCTGCCGGCTTTCATCATCATCGGCGCGCGCATGTAGGGTTGTGGATAACCGTTGCTGTTGAAGTTCAGGCTGACGATCTTGTAGCCCTTGCCGCCCAAGGCTTCGGTTGCCAGTTGGGCGCGGGCCTGGAAGGCCTTGATCGCGTCCTTGAGCAAGGCGTCTTCGCTGGCCTTGCGGGTGGGCTCGGCGATGGCGAAGTCCATGCCGCCCATTTTCAGGTCGCCCAGCAGCTCGCCGGTAAGCTTGGACAGGGCGGCGAAGTCGGCGCTTTCAAGGCGCAGCTCGGCGCGCTCGCGCCAGCCGGTGATCTTCTGGCCCTTGCTGTCGTAGATCGGGTAGCTGTTGCGGCTGCCCTGGCGCAGGGTCACGTCCTTGACCTGGCGCGCCTGGCCCAGGGCCTTGTTCATGGTGGTGGTGATTTGCGCGGCCAGCTTGGCCGGGTCGCTGTCCTGCGCCTCGCTGTAGAGGGTCACTATCATCAGGTCCCGGGCCACTTCCTGGCTGGCCTCGGCGCGCAGGGACACCTGGTTGTAGTGCAGTTCATCGGCGGCCAGGGCGGGCAGGCTGGAGAGGGTGCCGGCGCCGAGGGCCAGATAAGCGAGGCTGCGACTCAAATGTTGCATAAAAACTCCTTGGGGGCGGTACGCAGGGCAAGGCCAGAGCCTGAATGAAAGGTTCAGACAGGCGAGGCAGTGGCAAGTTTCAAGCTGCGAGCTGCAAGCAAATACGCTTGTAGCTCAAAGCTCGCAGCTTGCCACTGCTTTTCTGTGACGCTTTGCCGCAGTTTGCCTGTGCCGGGGGCGCCTTGGTTATACTCCCGCCGATTGCCCTGGAGCGCTCATCAGGAGAGCTCATGCTCGCCCCCGTAAAATTGCTGTCCGCAACCCGTCAGAACCTCTGGCGCCTGACCTTTATCCGCACCCTGGTACTGGCCGCCCAGGCCGGCTCGGTGGGGCTCGCCTATTGGCTGGAGCTGCTGCCGCTGCCCTGGTTGCAACTGGGCGTGACCCTGATGTTCTCCGGGGTGTTGTGCGCGTTCACGGCCATCCGGCTGCGCACGTCCTGGCCGGTGACCGAGCTGGAATACGCCCTGCAGCTGGCTTGCGACCTGTTTATCCACAGCGTGCTGCTGTACTTCTCCGGCGGTTCCACCAATCCGTTCGTGTCCTATTACCTGGTGCCCCTGACCATCGCTGCGGTGACCCTGCCCTGGCGTTACTCGGTGGCGCTTTCGGGCATTGCCCTGAGCCTCTACACCTTGCTGCTGGCCTGGTTCTATCCCTTGCAGACTCTGCCCATCGCCCGGGAGAACCTGCAGGTCTATGGCATGTGGCTGAGTTTTGCCCTGGCCGCGGCGGTGATCACCTTCTTCGCCGCGCGCATGGCCGAGGAGCTGCGCCGCCAGGAAGAACTGCGGGCGATTCGCCGCGAGGAAGGCCTGCGCGACCAGCAACTGCTGGCCGTGGCGACCCAGGCTGCCGGCGCCGCCCATGAACTGGGTACGCCCCTGGCGACCATGAGCGTGCTGCTCAAGGAAATGCGCCAGGACCATCCCGATCCGCTGCTGCAGGACGACCTCAGCGTGCTCCAGGACCAGGTCAAGCTGTGCAAGGAAAGCCTGCAGCAATTGGTGCGCGCCGCCGAGGCCAACCGCCGCCTGGCGGTGGAGATGCAGGATGTCACCCAGTGGCTGGATGAAGCCCTGAACCGCTGGCACTTGATGCGCCCCGAAGCCAGCTACCGCTTCCATCTGCTGGGCCAGGGGCCGCTGCCACGCCTGGCGCCGCCGCCGGACCTGACCCAGGCCCTGCTCAACCTGCTGAACAATGCCGCCGACGCCTGCCCCGAGGGCCTGGAAGTGCGCCTGGACTGGGACGCGGAAAACCTCACTATCAGTATTCGTGACCACGGTGCCGGAGTACCCTTGGCCATCGCCGAGCAGATCGGCAAACCCTTTTTTACCACCAAGGGCAAAGGCTTCGGCCTGGGCCTGTTCTTGAGCAAGGCCAGCGTGACCCGCGCCGGTGGCTCAGTGAAACTCTACAGTCATGAGGAAGGCGGAACGCTCACCGAGCTGCGCCTGCCCCGTGCCGCCCGAGGAGACGACCATGAGTGAAGAGATCCAAGTCGAAGGCGAGGAATTGCCGCATCTGTTGCTGGTGGATGACGATGCCACTTTTACCCGGGTGATGGCCCGTGCCATGAGCCGCCGGGGCTTTCGCGTGACCACCGCAGGTTCCGCGGAAGAGGGCCTGAGCATCGCCCAGCAGGACCTGCCGGACTACGCCGCCCTGGACCTGAAGATGGACGGCGACTCCGGGCTGGTGCTGCTGCCCAAGCTGCTGGAGCTGGATCCGGAAATGCGGGTACTGATCCTCACCGGCTATTCGAGCATCGCCACCGCGGTGGAGGCGATCAAGCGCGGCGCTTGCAACTACCTGTGCAAGCCGGCGGACGCCGACGATGTACTGGCCGCGCTGCTCTCCGAGCATGCCGACCTGGATACCCTGGTGCCGGAAAACCCGATGTCGGTGGACCGCCTGCAATGGGAGCACATCCAGCGCGTGCTGACCGAGCACGAAGGCAATATCTCCGCCACTGCCCGGGCCCTGGGCATGCATCGCCGTACCTTGCAGCGCAAACTGCAGAAACGTCCGGTACGTCGCTGAACCGCGACTGAACCAATCTCTGCCGGACATCGTGAAAAGGTGAGCCGATCTACTATGATCGGCTCAATGCCTTCTTCCTCCCAGCCGAGCCTCAACTATGAATCAGAACGCTGAATACTCTGCGGTCAACGATGCTGTGCGCGGGCAATTCTTTCGTCGGGTCTGGGCCATGATCACGCCTTACTGGCGGAGCGAGGAAAAGGGCAAGGCCTGGCTGTTGCTGATTGCGGTGATCGGCCTGTCGCTGTTCAGCGTGGCCATCTCGGTGTGGATCAACACCTGGTACAAGGATTTCTACAACGCCTTGCAGAAGAAGGACGAGGCGGCGTTCTGGCACTTGATCCTGTATTTCTGCGGGATTGCCGCCGTGGCGATCCTCGGCGCGGTGTACCGCCTGTACCTGACCCAGATGCTGACCATCCGCTGGCGCGCCTGGCTGACGGAGAAGCACTTTGCCCGCTGGTTGGGCCACAAGAACTACTACCAGCTGGAGCAGGGTGGCTACACCGACAACCCGGACCAGCGGATTTCCGAAGACCTCAACAGTTTCACCAGCAACACCCTGTCCCTGGGTTTGGGGTTGATCCGCAACATCGTCAGCCTGGTGTCCTTTTCCATCATTCTCTGGGGCGTTTCCGGCAGCATCGAGGTGCTGGGCTACA
Organism: Pseudomonas sp. NFXW11; assembly: GCF_049887815.1. Classification (NCBI taxonomy): domain Bacteria; kingdom Pseudomonadati; phylum Pseudomonadota; class Gammaproteobacteria; order Pseudomonadales; family Pseudomonadaceae; genus Pseudomonas; species Pseudomonas sp. NFXW11. The sequence goes on from NZ_JAGEKI010000013.1 coordinate 16,413, forward strand.
CCATTCCCGGCTACATGTTCTGGTGTGCGCTGGTGTATGCCCTGGTGGGCAGCTGGCTGACCCATATGATCGGCCGTCGGCTGATCGGCCTTAACAACCAGCAGCAACGTTTCGAGGCCGACCTGCGTTTCTCCATGGTGCGGGTTCGCGAGAACGCCGAGAGCATTGCCCTGTACGAAGGCGAGAAAAACGAGAATCAGCGCCTGAGCAACCGTTTCGGCAAGGTCTGGCACAACTTCTGGGAGATCATGAAGGTGTCCAAGCGCCTGACCTTCTTCACCGCCGGCTATGGCCAGATCGCGATCATCTTTCCGTTTATCGTTGCGGCGCCGCGCTATTTCGCCGGCAAGATCGAACTGGGTGAGCTGATGCAGATCAACTCGGCGTTCGGCAACGTCCAGGAGAACTTCAGCTGGTTTATCAGCGCCTATTCGGACCTCGCCGCCTGGCGCGCCACCTGTGACCGTTTGCTGAGTTTCCGCCAGGCCATGGACGACAACGAGGAGCGTCCGCCGGCCATCGATGTGCAACGCCAGGGCGAACAGTTGCAAGTGCGTGATTTGGGGTTGGACCTGGCTGACGGCCGCCACCTGCTGGCCGGTGCCGAGCTGACGGTGAATGCTGGCGAGCGCTTGATGCTCAGCGGCCGCTCCGGCAGCGGCAAGAGCACCCTGCTGCGGGCCATGGGCCGGCTTTGGCCGTCGGGACACGGCAGTATCCTGTTGCCCGGCCAGCGCTCGCTGTTCCTGCCGCAAAAACCTTACCTGCCCATTGGCAGCCTGCGTGAGGCCTTGAGTTATCCACAAGCGGGGGACAGCTACCCCCAGGAGCGTTATGCACAGGTACTGGAAACCTGCCGCCTGACGCATCTGATACCGCGCCTGGATGAAGCCAATCACTGGCAGCGCATGTTGTCGCCGGGTGAACAGCAGCGCTTGGCCTTTGCCCGGGCACTGTTGTATGTGCCGCGCTGGCTGTATATGGACGAGGCCACCTCGGCCATGGATGAGGAAGATGAAGCGAGCCTGTATCAGGCGCTGATCGATCAGTTGCCGGGGGTGAGCATTGTCAGCGTTGGCCATCGCAGCAGCCTCAAGCGTTTCCATGTGCGGCACGTGCGAATCGAGCAGGGGCACCTGGTGAATCAGCAGGTGACGGCCTGAGGCATTGCGCCCCAGGCCAAAGCACCCGCCGTGCCGTGGCCGTGAGGCGGCGTCGGCGCGGCGGGTGATGGCTCACCTAAGGCTCAGGCCTTGTGCAGGATGCTGCGGTCCACCCTGACCGCCAGTTGGCCACGGCCCGGCTTGGCGTTGAAGCTCACATTGCCCTGGGCATCGACAGCGGCCCGGGCGATCGGCGCACCATCGAGCAGCAGCTCCAGCGGCGCGTCCTTGAGGGATTGGCCAGAGGCCAGTTGCAGTTTCAGGTTGATAGCCATGTGAAGTCCTTGTCAGGCGTTACGGTCGATAAAGCGCGTGGCGTTCTTGTCGATGGAACCGATCAGCTCCGGTGAGCCGCCGCGGAACTGGCGGAACACATTGCGACCGGTGGCGCTGGCGTTGCGGGTGCCCGCCGGGATGCTCAGGGTTGGCTGGAAGCTGTCGCCCAGTTCCACATAGGCCGACCAGGGCCCGATATAGGATTCTTGCAAGCCATTGGTTTCACTGATGGCGTAACGCACCGCCTGGCCCGGCAGCCAGTTGGGCTCGCTGGGGGTATGGCTCTGCCAGCCATCGGCGAGGATGCCGGGAACCGCGCTGGGGGTTTCCAGGAAACCGGTCGGCTGGTTCGGGCTGTAGTTCTTCAGCAACAGGTAGGTGCTCCAGCCCCACCAGTTGTCGATGGTCTTGCTGTCGTTGAGGTTGTTCACATCGCTGCGGCGCAGCACCTGGTCGCCACGGCTGACGAACAGCGGTGAGAAATTGCCGCTCTTGGCTGCGTTGAGGTCCGGCACTACCTTGAGCGCCGCGTAACTGGCCGGCGCCGGCAGGCTGCCGCTGAGGTAGCTGGCGAAGACTTCGTCGGCCGAACGCTGCACTGCCAGCTTCACCTGCTGACGATTGCGGTGGTCGACACTGTCGAAATAGCGCTTGTCACCGTAGGCATGCCAGCGATCGCCCTGGGCGTTGCTGACCTCGAGGCCGAACTTGCTGTCTTCGTCGTGCATGAAGCGGGTGATCAACGAACCCAGGTCGCTGGGTGTGACCACCGCCGCCACCTGCTTGCGCGGTACCCGTAGATGGCCGGCGGAAAACAGGTCGGTGAGGAAGTGGTCGGCGAAGGCGTTCATCGCATAGGCCAGTTCCAGTTGCTTGTCGTCGGCGCTCTTGCCGGCGATCACTGCTTGCTGCAAGGCGGCGGTATGGCCGGCGGTGTAGGCGGCCAGGGCCCATTCGCCAAAGTGGTCGGCGTTGTTGGCCGCCAGTTTCAGGTAACGGCCCAGGGGGAACAGCGCCGACACCGCGCTGCCGCCGCCAGTGATGCGGTTCCATTCTTCGGACAGGCTATCGCCCAGGGCGTCATAGGCTTCGTGGGGCTGTTTGCCGTCGCGGATCGCTTGGTTGGCGGCGAGGATTTCCTTCTGCATCACCGTGAGGATCTGCCGAGCCTCGTCCTTGGCTGCCGGCAGTGTCGCCAGGGAGTTGAAGGCGTTGCTGAAGCGTTGGACCCGATCGGCGGGTGTGGCGCCGTCACAGATCGGCTGTTCCGGAATACCGTAGAAATCACCGCCCAGGGCTACCACCTGGCCATAGGTCAGGGCCAGGCCGTTGGGCAGGTGCAGTTGCACCTGCCAGGCGGGAATGGCCGGGGCGTCCTTGACGAAGCGCAGCAGGGTGCTGTCGCCGATGGCGGTGTGTTCACCGCCTTCGAAGCGCAGTTGGGGCTTGCCCCTGGTGGTTGGGTTCGGGGTGTGCGGAAGGTGTTCCGGGCGGTGGTACTTGATGGTGTGGTGGCCGTCGGCGACCAGTACCAGGGTGTCGCCATCGCCGGCAATGGCGATGCCTTGTTCGGTGAACAAAAGGTCCAGGTCGGCAATGATCTTGCCGGCCTGTTGTGGCTGCGTCTGTGCAGTGAGTCCTGACATTTCTAGCTCCTTGATATGTCATGGGGTGTTTCAGATTTAACTGTATGGATATACAGTTAAATCGAGCATAAAGGAAAACCGATCCGCGTCAAGATGCGAATCGTCTGGCTGTTGATGTTTATTTTCAGGGTTCAACTGCTGGGGGCCGGGCGAGACGCTGAAGGTTCCGGTCTTGAGCGCTCGGAAGGGGATTGGATTATCATCAGCGGCCTCACGACAGCCACAAGGCTTACCTGCAGATGCTGGCGATCTTTCTCGAAACGCTGACAATCACCGCCCCGGTGTTCGCCATGCTCTTGCTCGGTCTGCTGCTCAAGCGGGTGGGCTGGATCAACGACAACTTCATCCATACAGCGTCGGCCCTGGCGTTCAACGTGACCATGCCGGCGCTGCTGTTTCTCGGCATCATCCATGCCGACCTGCATGCGTCGTTGAAGCCTGCGGTGCTGATCTATTTCGCCGTGGCCACCCTGCTGTGCTTTGCCCTGGCCTGGGGCTGGGCCATCTGGCGCTGCCCGCGGGAGGATCGCGGCATCTATACCCAGGGCGCGTTTCGCGGCAATAACGCGATCATCGGCCTGGCCCTGGCGGCCAGCATGTATGGCGACTACGGCATTTCCCTGGGGGCGTTGCTCGCGGCCCTGGTGATTCTTTTCTACAACACCCTGTCGACCATAGTGCTGGCGGTGTACAGCCCGGTGATCAAGTCCGATCCGTGGAGCATCTTCAAGAGCGTGATCCGCAATCCGCTGATCGTCAGCGTGTTGGTGGCCGCGCCCTTTGCCTACTGGCAGATCGGTATTCCCGGTTGGCTGGAGACGTCGGGGCGCTATCTGGCGCAGATGACCCTGCCCCTGGCACTGATCTGCATTGGCGGCACCCTGTCCCTGGCGGCCCTGCGCAACAGCGGGCGGATGGCCATGAGTTCGAGCCTGCTGAAGATGGTCGGGCTGCCGACGCTGGCCACGTTCGGCGCCTGGCTGTGGGGCTTTCGGGGGCCGGAGCTGGGGATACTGTTCCTGTACTTCGGCAGCCCCACCGCGGCGGCCAGTTTTGTCATGGCCCGGGCGGCCAATGGCAATCACGAACTGGCGGCGGCGATCATCGTCATCACCACGGTCATGGCGGCCGTGACCACCAATATCGGGATCTTCCTGTTGCAGTGGGGCGGCTGGATCTAGGGCTTACTGCGGTTGCTGATAGGCGTCTATCACTTCCTGGGCCGCACGAAACGCATCGATGGCCGCCGGCACCCCGGCATACACCGCGCAATGCAGCAGCGCTTCACGGATTTCCTCGACACTGCAGCCATTGTTCAAGGCGCCGCGCACATGGCCCTTGAGCTCCTGCGGGCATTTCAGCGCGGTCAGGGCAGCCAGGGTGATCAGGCTGCGGGTCTTCAGCGGCAGCCCTTCGCGGTTCCACACCCCACCCCAGGCGTGCTCGTTGACGAATTCCTGCAAGGGTTGGCTGAACTCGCTGGCATTGCCCAGGGCGCGATCGACGAAGGCATCGCCCATCACTTGACGACGCATTTCTAAACCGCTTTTCTTGTTCTCGCTCATGGCGTGTCTCTCTTGTGTTGGCGGCGCCAGGCCCGTAGCGAACTGAACAGCAGAAACGCCACCAGCGCCGGCAGGAAGTAAAACAGCATCATCCGTTCCAGCTTGCCGGCCAGCGGCATGCCGGTGGTGAAGGACAGTAGGTGCAGCCCATAGGCCAGGTACAGGCCGAGAAACAGCAGGCCTTCGGCACGGGTCACGCGGTAGCCCGAATAGAACACTGGCAGGCACAGCAGGGCCACGCCGAGCAGCACCGGCAGGTCGAAATCCAGGGCGTTGGGCGAGACCGAGAGCGGGTTCGGCGCTACCAGGGCGGTGAACCCCAGCACCCCCAGCAGGTTGAACAGGTTGCTACCGATGATGTTGCCCACGGCGATATCCCGCTGACCACGCAGGGCCGCCAGCAGTGAGGTGGCCAGTTGCGGCAGCGAGCTGCAGACGGCGATCACCGTCAGCCCCATCACCCGTTCCGAAAGCCCCAGGTCGTCGGCCACACTGACCGCGGCGCCCAGCAGCAGGTGCCCGGCGGCGACCAGCAGGCCCAGGCCGATAAGCACCAGGAGCATGCTGCTGAACCGCGGTGCCGTGTTGCGCTGGCCGGCCGGCGCACGGAGCTGCGGGCGTGCTGCGCGCCGCGACTGACGCAGCAGCAGGGCCAGGTACAGCACCAGGGCTGAAAGCAGGATCAGGCCGTCGATCGGGGTCAGGTGTTCGTTGTAGGCGAGGGCAAAGACCAGTGCGCAGGCACCGATCATCAAGGGGATGTCCAGGCGCACCAGCTGGCGCGAGACCCGCAGCGGAATGATCAGCGCCGAGAAGCCGAGGGTCACCAGGATATTGAAGATGCTGCTGCCGATCACGCTGCCCACGGCGATATCGGTGTTGTCGGCCAGGGTCGCTTGCAAGCTGATGGCCATCTGCGGTGCGCTGCTGCCGACGGCGACGATGCTCAGGCCGATGATCAGCGGGCGTACATGCAGGCGGGCCGCCAGGCGCACGGCGGCGCGTACCAGCAATTCGGCGCCGGCGATCAGCATCAGCAGGCCGCTGAAAAGCTGGACCAGGCTGAGCAGGGGCAATTCGGCAAAGGCGGTAATGGCTTGGGCTCCGACTTCAGTCGCTGAGGGCTTGGATACGGACTTTCGCGGTACCGCTGCGCAGCATGTCCAACTGTTGCGCGGCACCACGGGAAAGATCGATCAGGCGGCCACGGGTGTGCGGGCCACGGTCGTTGATGCGCACCACCACACTCTTGGCATTGCCCAGGTTGGTGACTTGCACTCGGGTGCCGAATGGCAGTTCACGGTGGGCAGCGGTAAGGGCGTGCTGGTCGAAGGCTTCGCCACTGGCCGTACGCTTGCCGTGATGGCGGGAACCGTAATAGGAGGCGGTGCCGGTTTGGTCATAACCCCGTGGATCGATGATATGGCTGCTGGCGCAGCCCGTGAGCAGCGCCAGCAGGGCGCCAGTCACGACCCAGGGACGGGGAACGGCTATTTGCAGGAGCTGGCTTGCCAGCGAAAAGGGGCTTGGGGCCCCGTGGTTCCGACTGGCAAGCCAAGGCTTCATTGTCGATCAGCCTTCGAGCTTGCTTTTCAGCAGCTCGTTGACTTGCTGCGGGTTGGCCTTGCCCTTGGACGCCTTCATCGCCTGGCCGACGAAGAAGCCGAACATCTTGCCGCGCTTGGCCTCATCGGCGGCGCGGTACTGCTCGACCTGCTCGGCGTTGGCCGCGAGCATTTCATCCAGCACCGCGGAGATCGCGCCGGTGTCGGTGACCTGCTTCAGGCCGCGCTTGTCGATGATCTCGTCGGCGCTGCCTTCGCCATTGGCCATGGCTTCGAACACGGTCTTGGCGATCTTGCCGGAGATGGTGTTGTCCTTGATCCGCAGCAGCATGCCGCCCAGCTGTTCAGCCGACACCGGAGAGGCGTCGATTTCCAGGCCCTGCTTGTTCAGCAGGCTGCCCAGTTCCACCATGACCCAGTTGGCGGCCAGCTTGGCGTCACCGGCAATGCCCGCGACCTGCTCGAAGTAGTCTGCCTGCTCGCGGCTGGTGGCCAGCACGCTGGCGTCGTATACCGACAGGCCGAACTGCTGCTGGAAGCGCTCGCGCTTCTGCGGTGGCAGCTCTGGCAGGGTGGTGCGTACCTGGTCGAGGAAGGAGTCCTCGATCACCACGGGCAGCAGGTCCGGATCGGGGAAGTAACGGTAGTCGTTGGCTTCTTCCTTGCTGCGCATCGGACGGGTTTGGTCCTTGTTCGGGTCGTACAGGCGAGTCTGCTGGATCACCTTGCCGCCGTCTTCGATCAGCTCGATCTGGCGCTGGATCTCGGTGTTGATGGCTTTCTCGATAAAGCGGAACGAGTTGACGTTCTTGATCTCGCAGCGGGTGCCGAACTCGACCTGGCCCTTGGGCCGGACCGAGACGTTGCAGTCGCAGCGCAGCGAGCCTTCGGCCATGTTGCCGTCGCAGATGCCCAGGTAGCGCACCAGCGCGTGGATCGCCTTCACATAGGCCACGGCTTCCTTGGCATTGCGCATGTCCGGCTCGGAAACGATTTCCAGCAGCGGCGTGCCGGCACGGTTCAGGTCGATGCCGGTGGCGCCGTTGAATTCTTCGTGCAGGCTCTTGCCGGCGTCTTCTTCCAGGTGCGCGCGGGTGATCCCGACGCGTTTCATGGTGCCGTCTTCCAGGGGGATGTCCAGGTGGCCCTTGCCGACGATCGGCAGTTCCATCTGGCTGATCTGGTAGCCCTTGGGCAGGTCCGGGTAGAAGTAGTTCTTGCGTGCGAACACGTTGTGCTGGCCGATCTCGGCGTCTACCGCCAGGCCGAACATCACCGCCATGCGCACCGCTTCCTGGTTCAGCACCGGCAGTACCCCGGGCATGCCCAGGTCGATCAGGCTGGCCTGGGTGTTGGGCTCGGCACCGAAGGCGGTGGAGCTACCGGAGAAAATTTTCGATTGAGTGGTGAGCTGAGTATGAATCTCCAGCCCGATCACGACTTCCCATTGCATGTGCGTCTCCTCAGAAGCCGGTTGGGGTGCGGGTGTGCCAGTCAGTGTTGAGCTGATACTGGTGGGCAACGTTCAACAGGCGGCCTTCCTGGAAATACGGCGCGAGCAGTTGCACGCCCACCGGCAAGCCGTCGACGAAACCGGCGGGCATGGACAGCCCCGGCAGGCCGGCGAGGTTGGCGGTGATGGTGTAGACGTCTTCCAGGTAAGCAGCGACCGGGTCGCTGCTCTTGGCCCCGAGCTTCCAGGCCGGGTTGGGCGTGGTCGGGCCGAGGATGATGTCGACTTCGTTGAAGGCGTTCATGAAGTCGTTCTTCACCAGGCGGCGGATCTTCTGCGCCTTGAGGTAGTAGGCATCGTAGTAGCCGGCGGACAGGGCATAGGCACCGACCATGATCCGGCGCTGCACTTCGCTGCCGAAGCCTTCGCCACGGGAGCGGGTGTACAGGTCTTGCAGGTTTTCCGGGTTTTCGCAGCGGTAGCCGAAGCGCACGCCGTCGAAACGCGACAGGTTGGAGGAGGCTTCCGCCGGGGCGATCACGTAGTACGCGGGAATTGCGTGCTGCATGTTCGGCAGGCTGATTTCCTTGATCACCGCGCCGAGCTTTTCCAGCTCCTTGATGCTGTTGTGGATCAGCTCGGCGATGCGCGGGTCGAGGCCGGCGCTGAAGTATTCCTTCGGCACGCCGATGCGCAGGCCCTGCAGCGAGGCGTTGAGGCCGACGCTGTAGTCCGGTACCGGCTCATCGATGCTGGTGGAGTCGTTGGGGTCGAAGCCGGCCATGCCTTGCAGCATGAGTGCGCAGTCTTCGGCGGTGCGCGCCAACGGGCCACCCTGATCGAGGCTGGAGGCGTAGGCGATCATGCCCCAGCGGGAAACCCGACCGTAGGTCGGCTTCAGGCCGGTGAGGTTGGTGAAGGCAGCAGGCTGGCGGATCGAGCCGCCGGTATCGGTGGCGGTGGCGGCCGGCAACAGGCGCGCGGCAACCGCAGCAGCGGAACCGCCGGACGAACCACCGGGCACGTGTTCCAGGTTCCACGGGTTCTTCACCGCGCCGTACCAGCTCGATTCGTTGGCCGAGCCCATGGCGAATTCGTCCATGTTGGTCTTGCCCAGGGTCACGGCCCCGGCAGCGGCCAGCTTGGCGACCACGGTGGCGTCGTAGGGCGCCTTGAAGTTGTCGAGCATCTTCGAGCCGCAGCTGGTGCGAATGCCCTGGGTGCAGAACAAATCCTTGTGGGCGATCGGCGCGCCCAGCAGGGCACCGCTTTCACCGTTGGCGCGACGCTGGTCGGCGGCCTTGGCCTGGCTCAGGGCCAGGTCTTCGGTGCGGCTGATAAAGCTGTTGATCTGCGGGTCCAGCTGGGCGATGCGCGCCAGCAGGGCCTGGGTCAGTTCAACGGAAGAGAATTTCTTGTCGGCGAGGCCGCGGGCGATCTCGGCCAGAGTCATATGGTGCATTGCAGGCTCTTTCCCTTTAGTCGATGACTTTCGGAACCAGGTACAGGCCGCTTTCGACCGCTGGTGCGATGGACTGATAAGCCTCGCGATGATTGGACTCGGTGACCACGTCTGCGCGCAGGCGCTGGCTGGCTTCCAGAGGGTGGGCCAGGGGCTCGATACCGTCGGTATCGACTGCCTGCATTTGGTCCACCAGGCCGAGAATGCTGTTCAGCGCGGTGGTGATATGTGGAAGGTCGCCTTCATTGAGCTTGATGCTGGCCAAATGAGCGATTTTTTCCACGTCGGAGCGTTCGAGCGCCATGGGATTCTCCAGCGGAAAACAAAAGCGGATTTTATCCGCGTGTCAGATTGTCGGAACACCAGCGTGTTTCTACGGTCTTACGGCCGCGATCGAGGGGCTTGGTGCACAGAAAAGCGGCCAATTTAACATATTGGCGCCTTGCCCAAAATCCCTGTCGTTGTTAGAGTTTGCCGCACTTTTTTACCCACGCGTTGCCTAGGGTCCCTTTCCCATGTTCAAGAAACTGCGTGGCATGTTTTCCAGCGATCTTTCCATTGACCTGGGCACTGCCAACACCCTTATTTACGTGCGCGAGCGCGGTATTGTCCTGAATGAACCCTCGGTTGTGGCCATTCGCACCCACGGTAATCAGAAAAGTGTTGTAGCGGTTGGTACCGAAGCCAAGCGCATGCTCGGTCGTACTCCGGGCAACATTGCCGCCATTCGTCCGATGAAAGACGGCGTGATCGCCGACTTCAGCGTCTGCGAAAAGATGCTGCAATACTTTATCAACAAGGTTCACGAAAACAGCTTTCTGCAGCCCAGCCCACGTGTGCTGATCTGCGTTCCATGCAAGTCCACCCAGGTTGAGCGTCGCGCCATCCGTGAATCGGCGCTGGGCGCCGGTGCCCGTGAAGTGTTCCTGATCGAAGAGCCCATGGCTGCCGCTATCGGTGCCGGCCTGCCGGTCGAGGAAGCGCGCGGTTCGATGGTCGTGGATATCGGTGGTGGTACCACCGAAATCGCTCTGATCTCCCTGAACGGCGTGGTCTATGCCGAATCCGTACGGGTTGGCGGCGACCGTTTCGACGAAGCCATCATCACTTACGTGCGTCGCAACTACGGCAGCCTGATCGGTGAATCCACCGCCGAGCGCATCAAGCAGGAAATCGGCACCGCCTACCCGGGCGGCGAAGTGCGTGAAGTCGACGTACGCGGCCGTAACCTGGCCGAAGGCGTGCCACGTGCCTTCACCCTGAACTCCAATGAAGTGCTGGAAGCTCTGCAAGAGTCGCTGGCCACCATCGTTCAGGCCGTGAAGAGCGCCCTGGAGCAATCGCCTCCGGAACTGGCTTCGGACATCGCCGAGCGCGGCCTGGTGCTGACCGGTGGTGGCGCGCTGCTGCGTGACCTGGACAAGCTGCTGGCCCAGGAAACCGGCCTGCCGGTGATCGTCGCCGAAGACCCGCTGACCTGTGTCGCCCGCGGCGGTGGCCGTGCATTGGAAATGATGGACAAACACACCATGGACCTGCTCTCCAGCGAATAACTTCGCCGGTTGCATCTATGCTGTTGCGCTCACAGGCAGCACTTTGCAGTGCTGCCTGTGGCCGTTTATCTTCTGTCAATCTTCATCCAGGCCGGTTGATGCCGTATGAATAGACACAACATTTGCCTGGGAGGAGCGGCTTATTAAACCGCTTTTCGCCAAAGGCCCCTCATTAGGCGTTCGCCTCCTGGTGCTGGTCGTTCTCTCGGTCGCACTGATGGTGGTCGATGCCCGCTTCACACTGCTCAAGCCAGTGCGTAGCCAGATGTCGCTGGTGCTGATGCAGTCCTACTGGATCACCGACCTGCCGCAACGGCTATGGCAGGGTGTGGCCAGTCAATTTGGCAGCCGCACCGAGCTGGTCGCGGAAAACGAGAAACTCAAGACCGAGAACCTGCTGTTGCAGGGGCGCATGCAGAAGCTCGCGGCCCTGACCGAACAGAACGTGCGTCTGCGCGAGTTGCTCAATTCCTCGGCGCTGGTCAACGAGAAGGTTGAAGTGGCCGAGTTGATCGGCATGGACCCGAATCCCTTCACCCACCGCATCATCATCAACAAGGGCGAACGCGACGGCGTGTTCCTCGGCCAGCCGGTGCTCGATGCCCGGGGCCTGATGGGCCAGGTGGTGGAGTTGATGCCTTATACCTCCCGGGTGCTGTTGCTGACCGATACCACCCACAGCATTCCGGTGCAGGTCAACCGCAACGGCCTGCGCGCCATCGCCAGCGGCACGGGTAACCCGGAGCGCCTGGAGCTGCGCCATGTGGCCGACACCGCTGACATCAAGGAAGGCGACCTGTTGGTCAGCTCTGGCCTGGGGCAGCGTTTCCCCGCGGGTTATCCGGTGGCCACGGTCAAGGAAGTGATCCATGACTCCGGCCAGCCGTTCGCCATTGTGCGCGCCGTACCCACCGCGGCCTTGAATCGCAGTCGTTATCTGCTGCTGGTATTCAGTGACCCACGCACCGCCGAAGAGCGCGCCAACGATGCGGCCCAGGCCCAGGAAGCCCAGGACCAGCAAAGTGGCAATGCCACGCCGGCCGCTGTGCCTAAGCCGGCCACCGCGCCAGCAGTTGCAGCGCCTGCCGCTGCGGCAGCGACCCCGGCGGCTCCGGCAACCCCGGCCAAGCCTGCGGCCCACACGCCGGCCAAGCCGGTTCACAAGCCTGCGGTGAAACCGGTGGCCAGCAAGCCGCCGGCAGCGGCACCGGCCAGCACCGGAGGAAGAGAATAAATGGCGGGCACGACCTATTCGAGCAACGGCTGGATTGTCTGGCTGACCTTCCTGATCGGCATGCTGCTGAGTGTGATGCCGCTGCCGCAGTTCATGGAAATCCTCCGTCCATTGTGGTTGGCGCTGTTGCTGGCGTTCTGGGCCCTGGCCCTGCCGCACAAGGTGGGCATGGTCACCGCCTGGTGCCTGGGGCTGGCGGAAGACGTGCTGTATGGCACCCTGCTGGGGCAGAACGCGCTGATCCTGACCCTGATCACCTTCCTCGTACTGTCCTTGCAGCAACGCTTGCGGATGTTCCCGATGTGGCAGCAAAGCCTGGTGATCCTGGTGATCTTCGGCCTGGCGCAACTGGTGCAACTCTGGCTCAGTGCCCTGACCGGCAACCGCCAGCCGACCCTGGCCCTGGTGCTTCCCGCCCTGGTCAGTGCGCTGCTATGGCCCTGGGTGAGCTTCGGCCTGCGCGGCTTGCGTCGACGTTTCAAAATCAACTAATTCGGTCAGGCATTGGCCCGCACCTGGACAGGGAGATGTCTGATGAATCCGCTTTACCTCGCTTCTGGTTCTCCCCGTCGTCGTGAACTGCTGACCCAGATCGGCGTGCCCTTTACCGCCATCAGCGCGGATATCGATGAAACCCCCTTGGCCGGTGAAACCCCGGCTGCCTATGTCGAGCGCCTGGCCCGTGGCAAGGCGGCGGCTGGGCGCGCGTTGATCACCAGCAGCGAGTCCCGGGCCCCGGCCTGTGTCCTGGGGGCCGATACCGCGGTGGTGCTCGATGGGCAGATTCTCGGTAAGCCGTTGGACCAGGCCGACGCCCAGGCGATGCTGATGGCGCTTTCCGGGCGTGAGCACCAGGTACTGACCGCCATCGCTCTGCTCGATGGCGAGCGCTGCGAGTCACGGGTGGTCAGCAGCCTGGTGCGCTTTCGCGCCATCGGCCAGCAAGAGGCGGCTCGCTACTGGGCCAGCGGCGAGCCGCAGGACAAAGCCGGTGGTTATGCCATCCAGGGGCTTGCGGCGGTGTTTGTGGCAGGGCTCAATGGCAGTTATTCCGCCGTGGTTGGCTTGCCGGTATGCGAAACCGCAGAACTGCTCGGCCAATTCGGCATAGCCTGTTGGCAAAACCTTCCAGCGCGCTAAAGCGCCGTACCCCATTGTTGCGGCCCTCTATGAACACGCCTGAACGAGACACTGCCATGAGTGAAGAGATTCTGATCAACATCACGCCGATGGAATCACGGGTGGCGGTGGTTGAAAACGGAGTGCTGCAAGAGGTGCATGTCGAGCGCACCCAGCGTCGCGGCATTGTCGGCAATATCTACAAGGGCAAGGTGGTACGGGTGCTGCCGGGCATGCAGGCGGCTTTCGTCGATATCGGCCTGGATCGCGCGGCCTTTATCCACGCTTCGGAAATCTCCACCCGCGAAGGTACCGCGGTGGAGAGCATCAGTGCCCTGGTGCATGAAGGGCAGAGCCTGGTGGTGCAGGTCACCAAGGACCCCATCGGCACCAAGGGCGCGCGCCTGACCACCCAGCTGTCGATTCCCTCGCGTTACCTGGTGTACATGCCGCGTACCGCCCACGTTGGCATTTCCCTGAAGATCGAGGATGAGGCCGAGCGCGACCGCCTGAAGCAGGTGGTCAGCGACTGCGTGGCCCAAGAGGGCATTCAGGAGGCCGGCGGTTTTATCTTGCGCACCGCCGCCGAGGGCGCCGGCGCCGACGAAATCCTCATGGACATCCGCTATCTGCGCCGGCTCTGGGACCAGATCGGCACCCAGATCAAGACCATCGGCGCCCCCAGCGTGATCTACGAGGACCTGGGCCTGGCCCTGCGTACTCTGCGTGACCTGGTGAGCCCGAAGATCGAGAAGATCCGTATCGACTCCCGGGAAACCTTCCAGAAGACCACGCAGTTCGTCGCCGAGCTGATGCCGGAAATCGCCGATCGCCTGGAGCACTACCCCGGCGAACGGCCGATCTTCGACCTGTATGGCGTCGAGGATGAAATCCAGAAGGCCCTGGAGCGCAAGGTGCCGCTCAAGTCCGGTGGCTACCTGGTGGTGGACCCGGCGGAAGCCATGACCACCATCGACGTCAACACCGGGGCGTTCGTCGGCCATCGCAACCTTGAGGAAACCATCTTCAAGACCAACCTCGAGGCGGCCACCGCCATCGCCCGGCAGCTACGCCTGCGCAACCTGGGCGGGATCATCATCATCGACTTCATCGACATGGAGGACGAGGAGCATCGCCGTCAGGTGCTGCGCACCCTGGAGAAACAGCTGGAGCGCGATCACGCCAAGACCAATATCATTGGCATCACCGAGCTGGGCCTGGTGCAGATGACCCGCAAGCGCACCCGGGAAAGCCTGGAGCAGGTGCTGTGCGAGCCCTGCAGCAGTTGCCAGGGACGGGGCAAGTTGAAGACTCCTGAAACCATCTGTTACGAAATCTTCCGCGAAATTCTCCGCGAGGCCCGGGCTTATCAGGCAGAAGGGTATCGGGTGCTGGCCAATCAGAAAGTGGTCGACCGTCTGCTCGATGAAGAGTCGGGCAATGTTGCGGAGTTGGAAGGTTTTATTGGCCGGACCATCAGGTTCCAGGTCGAAACCATGTATTCCCAGGAACAATACGACGTGGTGCTGCTCTGATCCCCTGTGTTTTACCTCTGTGGAAACGGCTGGCCTCAGCTTTTTGCATGACTTCTGCCATGGGAGCCAACTGAGATGGAGCGGCTGATCCGCCTATTCGCCACGCTGACCCGCTGGGGGCTGGGCCTTTGTGCGCTGGTTCTGGTGCTGATTGCCCTGTATGTCAGCCTGGGTCGGGAACTGACCCCGCTGGTGGCCGAGTACCAGGCCGAGGTCGAGGCCAAGGTGCAGCAGGCCGTGGGCCTGCCGGTGCGTATTGGCAGCCTGGAAGGGCGCTGGAGCGGGCTTTCACCCATTCTGTTGGCCCACGACGTGATGGTCGGCGAGGGCACCAATGCCCTGCGCCTGGACCGAGTCAGCGTGGCGCCGGACATGCTCGCCAGCCTGCTGGCTCGCGACCTTCGGGTTGCCCGTATCGAACTCAGCGGCCTGAGCCTGGGCCTCAAGGAGACCCCGGACGGCCAATGGCAGTTGCAAGGCTTGCCCATGCCACAGGACGAGCAGCCGCTGGACCCCGGGCAACTGCTCGGTCGCCTGCAACAGGTGGCGCAACTGACGCTGCTGGACAGCCAGGTCACCTTGCTGCCCCAGGACCATGCGCCCGTGGCCCTGACCTATGTCGGGCTGAACCTGCGCACCGGCCCCAGCCGCCAGCGCCTTGACCTGCGCCTGACCCTGCCGGACGGCCAGCCCCTGGCGATGAGCCTGCGTACGCGAGTCCGTGCCGACGCCTGGCGCGAGGCCCAGGCCGAGCTGTACTTGAGCCTGCCGCAAAGCGATTGGTCGCGCTGGTTGCCGGCGCGCCTGACCCAGCAATGGAAGGTGTCCGAGCTCAAGGCCGGCGGCGAGCTGTGGCTGAACTGGGCCCAGGGCTCGGTGCAGAGCGCCGCGCTGCGCCTGAATGCACCGCAGTTCACCGGGGCCTATGCCGAGCGGCGTCCGGTCACCTTGAAGAACTTGGCACTGAACGCCTTCTTCCAGCGCAGCGAGCAGGGCTTGCAGGTGCAGCTCGATTCCCTGGCCCTGAACCTTGACGAGACCCGCTGGGAGTCGCGCCTGCAATTGCAGCAGAGCAAGGCCGGCGAAGGCGCCGAGGAACTCTGGCACCTGCAGGCCGACCGCCTGGACCTGGCGCCCATCACGCCGATTCTCGATGCCCTGGCGCCGCTGCCGGAAGGCCTGGCCACCACCATCGACCGCTTGAAGGTCACGGGCGGGCTGCGCAATGTGCTGCTCGACTACCGGCCCCAGGCCAGTGGCGATCAACGCCTGAGCTTTGCCGCCAATCTCGATCGGGTCGGTTTCGACGCCTATCACGGCGCTCCGGCGGCGCGTAATGTCAGCGGCAGCATCAGCGGCGACCTGGGCAAGGGCGAGCTGCGCATGGACAGCAAGGACTTTTCCCTGCATCTGTTCCCGATCTTCGCCAAGCCCTGGCAGTACCTGCAGGCCAACGCCACCCTGACCTGGAAGCTCGACCAGCAAGGCTTCACCCTGATCGCTCCCTACCTCAAGGTGCTGGGGGAAGAAGGCAAGATCGCCGGCGACTTCCTGATCCGCCTGCATTTCGACCACAGCCAGGAAGACTACATGGACCTGCGGGTCGGCCTGGTCGAGGGCGACGGTCGCTACACCGCCAAGTACCTGCCCCAGGTGCTCAGCCCCGCGCTGGATGAATGGCTGCGTACGGCGATCCTCAAGGGAGCGGTGGATGAAGGCTTCTTCCAGTACCAGGGGTCGTTGAACCATGACGCTGTCGAGGCTGCGCGCAGCATCAGCCTGTTCTTCAAGGTGCATGACGCCGAACTGGCGTTCCAGCCTGGCTGGCCGCACCTGACCAAGGTCGATGGCGATGTGTTTGTCGAGGACAGCGGCGTGCGCATTGTCGCCAGCAAGGGGCAGTTGCTGGACACCAAGGTGCGGGATGTTTTCGTCAATATTCCCCACGCCGCCAGCGGCCACAGCAACCATATGTACATCGACGGAGAATTTGCCGGTGGCCTGGCGGATGGGGTGAAGATTCTCCAGGAAGCGCCGATCGGTACCGGCGCGACCTTTGCCGGCTGGCAGGGCGAGGGCGAGTTGCAGGGCAAGCTGGAGCTGGACATTCCCCTGGTCAAGGGCGAAGAGCCGAAGATCCTGGTGGATTTCAAGACCGACAAGGCGCGCCTCAAACTCAGTGAGCCGGCGCTGGAGCTGACCCAGCTCAAGGGCAATTTCCGCTTCGACAGCACCCGTGGCCTGAGCGGCGAGGGCATCAGTGCCCAGGCTTTCGAACGGCCAGTGACGGCGCAGATCATTGCCGCCAGTAAGCCTGGCAAGCCCAGCACCCGGGTAGTGGCCAAGGGGCAGGTGTCGATCAAGAAGCTCAGCGACTGGCTGCAGGTAGGCCAGTCGTTGCCGGTGTCTGGCGAGTTGCCCTATCAGTTGCAACTGAACCTGGACGGGGCCGATAGCCAACTGATGGTCAGTTCCAGCCTCAAGGGGGTGGCGGTGGACCTACCGGCGCCGTTCGGCATGGCCGCCAGCAGCGGGCGCAACAGCGTGTTCCGCATGACCCTGCAAGGGCCCGAGCGGCGTTACTGGTTCAACTATGGCGAGCTGGCGGACTTCACCCTGGCCGCCCCCGCCGGCAAGTTGACCGAGGGCCGTGGCGAGCTGTTTCTCGGTGATGGCGCGGCCCAGCTGCCGACGGCCAAGGGGCTGCGGGTGCGGGGCGTGCTCTCCGAGCTGGATGTGGAGCCATGGAAAGCCCTGGTGGATCGCTATGCCGGCAAGGACCCGGAAGGCAGTGCCAAGCAACTGCTCAGCAGCGCCGACTTCAAGGTGGGCAAGCTCAGCGCTTTCGGTACTCGCCTGGATTCGGTCAGCCTGTTGCTGACCCGCCAGCCTGCGGCCTGGGACCTGAAGATCGACAGCCAGCAGGCCAAGGGCCAGGTGGCCATTCCCGATGCCAAGACCGCGCCGATGGCAATCAATATGCAGTATGTGCGCCTGCCGGCTGCTGATCCGGCAGCTCAGGCCGATGACAATGCCCCCGATCCGCTGGCCTCGGTGGACCCCAAGAACGTGCCGCCGCTGGATATCGCCATCGAGCAGCTGTTCCAGGGCCCGGACCTGGTCGGCCGTTGGGCGCTGAAGGTGCGGCCGACCGCCAAGGGCATGGTCTTCAATGGCCTGGACCTGGGCCTCAAGGGCATGCAGTTGCAGGGCGAGGGTGGTTGGGAAGGCCAGGCCGGTGCCAGCAGCAGTTGGTACCGCGGGCGGATCGGCGGCAAGAATCTGGCCGATGTGCTCAAGGGCTGGGGCTTTGCGCCCACCGTTACCAGCGAAGAGTTTCACCTGGATGTCGATGGTCGCTGGCCTGGCTCGCCGGCTTGGGTCGGCCTCAAGCGTTTCTCCGGAAGCCTGGACGCGACCCTGCGCAAGGGTCAGTTCGTCGAGGTCGAAGGCAGCGCCCAGGCGTTGCGGGTGTTTGGCCTGCTCAACTTCAACTCCATTGGCCGGCGCTTGCGCCTGGACTTCTCCGACCTGTTCGGCAAGGGCCTGAGCTATGACCGGGTGCGCGGCGTACTGGCGGCGAGCGAGGGGGTGTACGTCACCCGTGAGCCGATCACCCTCACCGGTCCGTCGAGCAATCTGGAGCTCAATGGCACCCTGGACATGGTGGCCGACCAGGTGGACGCCAAGCTGCTGGTGACCCTGCCGGTGACCAACAACCTGCCGATTGCCGCGCTGATCGTCGGTGCGCCAGCGGTGGGTGGGGCGCTGTTCCTGATCGACAAGCTGATCGGCGACAAGGTGTCGCGCTTCGCCAGCGTCAAGTACAACGTCAAGGGCCCGTGGAAAGAGCCGAAAATCACCTTCGACAAACCGTTTTGACCCTCCCCGACTCGCACCTATGGAGTAGCATGGCGGCCTACCCAACACGGAGCACGCCATGTCTCTTGCGGTGATCCAAATGGTCAGCCAGAGCGATATTCCGGCCAATCTGGCGCAGGCCCGCCGCCTGCTCGAACAAGCCGCCGCCGGCGGCGCCAGGCTGGCGGTGCTGCCGGAAAACTTCGCCGCCATGGGCCGCCGCGACATGGCCGCCATCGGTCGTGCCGAAGCCCTGGGCGAAGGCCCGATCTTGCCCTGGTTGAAACAGACCGCCCGCGACCTCAGGTTATGGATTGTCGCCGGCACTTTGCCGTTGCCGCCCGAGGATCAGCCCGAGGCCAAGTCCAATGCCTGCTCGCTGCTGGTGGACGACCAGGGGCAGTGTGTGGCGCGCTACGACAAGCTGCATCTGTTCGATGTCGATGTGGCGGACAATCGCGGACGCTATCGCGAATCCGATGACTATGCTCATGGAAACCGCGTGGTGGTGGCGGATACGCCGGTAGGCCGGTTGGGGCTGACGGTGTGCTATGACCTGCGTTTCCCCGAGCTGTACAGCGAATTGCGCGCCGCCGGTGCGGAGCTGATTACCGCGCCCTCGGCCTTTACCGCAGTGACCGGTGCCGCCCACTGGGAGGTGCTGATACGCGCCCGGGCCATCGAAACCCAGTGCTACCTGCTGGCGGCGGCCCAGGGCGGGGTGCACCCCGGCCCGCGGGAAACCTTTGGCCATGCGGCCATCGTCGACCCCTGGGGGCGCGTGTTGGCGGAGCAGGATCAGGGTGAGGGCGTGCTGCTGGCCGAGCGCGACAGCAGTGAACAGGCGTCCATTCGGGCGCGGATGCCGGTGGTCAGTCACCGGCGCATTTTCTCGCAAGGCGTCCAACGGCTTGCATAAGTACGACGAATTTAAGGCCAAAGCATATGAGCGGTTTGTTGTCCTCAGTCAGTGAACATCTACTAGCCCCGGGCGGCGTGACCATCGACAGCCTGCAGGGCGTGCTGGGGGATCTGGCCGGCCCGGGCATCGATGCTGCCGACCTGTATTTCCAGGGGCAGATTTCCGAGTCCTGGTCCCTGGAAGACGGCATCGTCAAGGAAGGCAGCTTCAACCTCGACCAAGGGGTTGGGGTGCGTGCCCAGTCCGGTGAAAAAACCGGTTTTGCCTACAGCAACGCCATCACTCTGGAGGCCCTGGGCCTCGCCGCTCGCGCCGCCCGTTCGATTTCCCGGGCCGGGCAGAATGGCACCGTGCAGGCGTTCTCGACCCAGGACGTGGCGCAGTTGTATGCCCCGGACAACCCCCTGGAAGTGCTCAGCCGCGCCGAGAAGGTCGAGCTGCTCAAGCGCGTGGACGCTGCCACTCGCGCCCTGGACCCGCGCATCCAGCAGGTCAGCGTGAGCATGGCCGGGGTCTGGGAGCGAATCCTCGTGGCGTCCACTGATGGCGGCCTGGCGGCGGATGTACGGCCGCTGGTGCGCTTCAATGTCAGCGTCATCGTCGAGCAGAACGGCCGGCGCGAGCGCGGTGGCCACGGCGGTGGCGGGCGTACCGACTACCGTTATTTCCTCAGCGAGGACCGGGCCATGGGTTATGCCCGGGAAGCCCTGCGCCAGGCCCTGGTCAACCTGGAAGCGATTCCGGCGCCGGCCGGCACTTTGCCGGTGGTGCTGGGCCCGGGCTGGTCCGGGGTGCTGCTGCACGAAGCCGTGGGCCATGGCCTGGAAGGCGATTTCAACCGCAAGGGCAGCTCGGCCTACAGCGGCCGCATGGGTGAAATGGTGGCCTCCAAGCTGTGCACCATCGTCGACGACGGCACCCTGGCCGGGCGCCGTGGTTCCCTGAGCGTGGACGACGAAGGCACGCCGACCCAGTGCACCACCCTGATCGAGAACGGTGTGCTCAAGGGCTACATGCAGGACAAGCTCAACGCCCGGCTGATGGGCGTGGCCCGCACTGGCAATGGTCGTCGCGAATCCTATGCGCACCTGCCGATGCCACGCATGACCAACACCTACATGCTGGGTGGTGAAAGCGACCCAGCGGAAATCATCGCCTCGGTGAAGAAGGGCATCTACTGCGCCAACCTCGGCGGTGGCCAGGTGGACATCACCAGCGGCAAGTTCGTGTTCTCCACCAGCGAGGCCTACCTGATCGAAGACGGCAAGATCACCGCCCCGGTCAAGGGTGCGACCCTGATCGGCAACGGCCCGGAAGCCATGAGCCGGGTGTCGATGGTGGGCAACGACCTGTCCCTGGACAGCGGTGTGGGAACCTGCGGCAAGGATGGGCAGTCGGTGCCAGTGGGCGTTGGCCAGCCGACCCTGAAGATCGATGCGATCACCGTGGGTGGCACTGGAGCCTAAGAGGAGGAGGGCGCGGGTGAGCTGCTGGGCAACTCACCCGGGCGAGAGTCAACGCAGGCCGCGTTGGGTCTCGTCGAGCTCGCGGATGTACTTGAAGATTTTACGGCTGGAGGCTGGCGCCTTGTTATGGGCCACCTCGTGCTGAGCCTGACGGATCAGCGAACGCAGTTGCTGGCGATCGGCTTCCGGGTATTCGCTGACGAACTTTTCCAGGACGTCATCGCCACCTCCGATCAGGCGGTCACGCCAGCGCTCCAGGTTATGGAAGCGTTCGTTGTATTGCCGGGTGGAGGCGTCGAGCTGGTCGAGCAGTTGCAGAATCGCGTCGGTGTCCTGGTCGCGCATCAGCTTGCCGATGAACTGCAGGTGGCGCTTTCGGGCGATATGGGCGACGTGCTTGGGCGCATCCGCCAGGGCCCGGCGCAGGGCGTCGGTCAGGGGCAGTTTGTTCAGCAGGTCGGGCTTGAGGGTGGTAAGGCGCTCGCCGAGATCAACCAGAGCATGCAGCTCGCGTTTGACCTGGGATTTGCTTTTCTCCCCATCGAGGGAGTCGTCGTAAGAATCAACCATGGTGGCAGTCCGCAAAGAAACGCCGCCATGATAACCAGTCGAGGGCCGCTTGTCCGGCCCGGTCGCTCGCCGGCCTTAATCGAAAGCAGAATTTGAGTGGAGAACAGCATGAGTGCAGTACAAAGCGTCGGTCCACAGGCGTTGCCGGCTCTGCAGGAGCAGGTCGAGCAGATCGTCGCCGAGGCCAAGCGCCAGGGTGCCAGCGCCTGTGAGGTGGCGGTATCGCTGGAGCAGGGGTTGTCGACTTCGGTGCGCCAGCGCGAAGTGGAGACCGTGGAGTTCAACCGCGACCAGGGCTTTGGCATCACCCTCTATGTGGGTCAGCGCAAGGGTTCGGCCAGCACTTCTGCCAGTGGTCCGGAGGCCATTCGGGAAACCGTGGCCGCGGCCCTGGCAATCGCCAAGCACACCTCCGAGGATGAAGCCTCGGGCCTGGCCGACGCCTCGCTGATGGCCAGGGATTTGCCGGACTTCGACCTGTTCCATGCCTGGGACATCACCCCGGAGCAGGCCATCGAGCAGGCACTGGCCTGTGAGGCCGCGGCCTTTGCCGCCGACAGCCGGATCAAGAATGCCGACGGCACCACCCTCAGCACCCATCAAGGCTGCCGGGTGTATGGCAACAGCCATGGCTTTATCGGTGGTTATGCCTCTACGCGCCACAGCCTCAGCTGCGTGATGATTGCCGAGGCCGATGGCCAGATGCAGCGCGATTACTGGTATGACGTCAATCGTCAGGGCCAGTTGCTGGCGGACCCGGCCAGCATCGGTCAGCGCGCGGCGCAGCGGGCTGCCAGCCGCCTGGGTGCACGCCCGGTGCCGACCTGCGAAGTGCCGGTGCTGTTTTCCGCAGAGCTGGCCGGTGGTCTGTTCGGTAGTTTCCTGGGAGCGATTTCCGGCGGCAATCTGTATCGCAAGTCGTCCTTCCTCGAAGGCGCCCTGGGCCAGCAGCTCTTTCCCCAGTGGCTGACCATCGATGAGCGCCCACATCTGCTGCGCGCCATGGGCAGCTCGGCGTTCGACGGCGATGGCCTGACGACCTACGCCAAGCCGTTCGTCAAGGATGGTGAGCTGGTGTCCTATGTGCTGGGCACCTATTCCGGACGCAAGCTGGGCATGCCGAGCACCGCCAACGCCGGCGGCGTGCACAACCTGTTCGTCACCCACGGCGATGAAGACCAGGCGGCGCTGTTGCGGCGCATGGGCCGTGGCCTGCTGGTGACCGAGCTGATGGGCCATGGCTTGAACATGGTCACCGGGGATTACTCCCGTGGCGCGGCGGGCTTCTGGGTCGAGAATGGCGAGATCCAGTTCGCGGTGCAGGAAGTGACCATTGCCGGGAACTTGCGCGACATGTTCAAGCAGATCGTCGCGGTGGGCAGTGACCTGGAACTGCGCAGTAATATTCGCACCGGCTCGGTGCTGATCGAGCGCATGACGGTCGCCGGCAGCTGATAGCCGCGGCTTGAAAAAGACGCGCCACCCTCAAAGGTGGCGCGTTTTTTTATGCCCGCAATTCCTCCGGGAACAGGCCCGCGGACTCCCGAAAAAGCAGAACAGAATTCGCACATGTCAGATTGATTTGATTCTCAATATCATTTAATAATAAATCTCATTATTCAATGAGCCCAGGTCATGAGTTCTGCCTTGCACGAGCAGCCTTACCTCGAAAGCTGGCGCTGGATGAGTCGCCAGATCCGTTGCGCACTGGAACCGGACGAGCCGCGCCTGATCGAGCATTACCTTGCCGAGGGGCGCTATCTGGCCTGTTGCACCGCCATGTCAGCCTGGACCGTGGCGGAAACCTCCTTCCGTTTACTGATCGATAGTGCGACCGATACCGCGCTGCCCTGGCACTGGCGCAGCCTGTGCCTGGACCAGGCCTGGCGCCCCTTGCGCGACCTGGAGCGATTGTCGCTGTGCAAGTGCCGGCTCAAGCGCTGGCAAAGCCATGCCTGGCGCCTGGCCACCGTAGAACTGTTGCCTTCCATTCCTCTGATTGAACTGATGCAAGGATCTCCCGATGAGTAATACCCGTATCGAACGCGACAGCATGGGCGAGCTGCTGGTCCCGGAGCAGGCGTTGTATGGTGCGCAAACCCAGCGTGCGGTGGATAACTTTCCCATCAGCGGGCAGCGCATGCCGGCGGCCTTCATTCGTGCCCTGATCCTGGCCAAGGCCGCGGCGGCCAAGGCCAACGTCGAGCTGGGCCAGCTCAGCGAATCCCAGGGCAAGGCGATAGTCGACGCTGCCCAGGGCCTGCTGGAAGGCGACTTCATGCAGCACTTCCCGGTGGATATCTTCCAGACCGGCTCCGGCACCAGCTCCAACATGAACGCCAACGAAGTGCTGGCGACCCTGGCCAGCCGCCTGTTGGGCGCAGCGGTCAACCCCAATGACCACGTCAACTGCGGCCAGAGCAGCAACGACATCATTCCCACCACCATTCATGTCAGCGCGGCCCTGACCCTGC
The DNA here is from genome assembly GCF_049887815.1 of Pseudomonas sp. NFXW11. Classification (NCBI taxonomy): domain Bacteria; kingdom Pseudomonadati; phylum Pseudomonadota; class Gammaproteobacteria; order Pseudomonadales; family Pseudomonadaceae; genus Pseudomonas; species Pseudomonas sp. NFXW11. Next base: position 40,277 of record NZ_JAGEKI010000013.1, read on the forward strand.
ACGAGCGATTGCTGCCGGCCCTGGTGCATCTGGTGGACGTCATCGAGCGCAAGGCGCTGCAGGTGCACCCTTTCATCAAGACCGGCCGTACTCACCTGATGGATGCCATGCCGGTGCGCATGAGCCAGGTGCTGGACGGCTGGGCGCAACAGCTCAAGGCCAATATTGCTCACCTGCAGGACTTGCTGCCGAGCCTGCAGGCCCTGGCTCAGGGCGGCACCGCGGTGGGCACCGGGATCAATGCCCACCCCGAGTTCGCCGCGCGTTTCAGCCAGCAGTTGAGCACGCTGACCCAGGTGCAGTTCACCCCGGGCAAAAACTTGTTCGCCCTGATCGGCTCCCAGGACACCGCGGTCACGGTGTCCGGGCAGCTCAAGGCCACGGCGGTGTCCTTGATGAAGATCGCCAACGACCTGCGCTGGATGAATTCCGGGCCGCTGGCCGGGCTCGGCGAGATCGAGCTGGAAGGCTTGCAACCGGGCTCCTCGATCATGCCGGGCAAGGTCAATCCGGTGATTCCTGAAGCCATGGCCATGGTCGCGGCCCAGGTCATCGGCAACGACAGCACCATCACCGTGGCCGGGCAGTCGGGCAACTTCGAACTCAACGTGATGCTGCCGGTGATTGCCCAGAACCTCTTGAGCAGCATCGAGTTGCTGGCCAGTTCCAGCCGCCTGCTGGCAGACAAGGCCATCGCCAGCTTCAAGGTCAACGAACCCAAGCTCAAGGAAGCGCTGTCGCGCAACCCGATCTTGGTCACCGCCTTGAACCCGATCATCGGCTACCAGAAGGCCGCGGAAATCGCCAAGACCGCCTACAAGCAAGGGCGCCCGGTGATCGATGTGGCGCTTGAGCACACCGATCTGCCGCGCAGCCAGCTGGAGGTTCTGCTGGATCCGGAAAAGCTCACGGCAGGCGGCGTGTAACCCTCGACAGCGCTTTGGAGGTTCACCATGGAACACTGGAAACGCACGATCGAAAGGGCCAATCGCCTGTTTATCCAGGGCGAGCTGGTGGATGCCCGCGAGTTCTACCTGCAAGCCCTGGCCCTGGCCCAGGTGTTGTTCCAGCGTTGGGCAGATGCCGACGAAGCGGTGGCGGCCTGTGTGATTTCCCATCACAACCTGGCGGACCTGCATCTACGCCTGAACCAGCCGGAGGAGAGCGCGGAGTACCTCTGCGCCATCCACCAGTTGCTGTTGCAGACCCTGCAGGACCCGCTCCTGCCCCTGGCGCTGCGGGAAGCGGCGCTGCGGCAAAGCAGCAAGACCTACGTCGAGCTGCTCAATTTCATTGCTGAGCACGGCAAGTACCCCCGCACTCAGCGTTTGCTGGACGGCAATGTCACGCGCTTGCCCCTTGATCACCCGCTGCCCGGCAATCCTTCTTATGGAGCCCACTGATATGTCCTTTACCTTGCCTGCACTGCCTTACGCCTACGATGCCCTGGAACCGCATATCGATGCGCAAACCATGGAGATCCACTACAGCAAGCACCATCAGACCTATATCAACAACCTCAATGCCGCGGTGGAAGGCACCGAGTGGGCGGGCTGGGAAGTGGAGAAACTGGTGGCCAGCGTCCAGCAATTACCGGAGAAGCTGCGTGCCGCGGTGATCAACCAGGGTGGTGGTCATGCCAACCACTCGCTGTTCTGGGCGGTCATGACCCCCGCCGGCGGCGGCAAGCCGGAGGGCGCGCTGGGCCAGGCCATCGAGCAGCAGTTGGGTGGTTTCGAAAGTTTCAAGGAGGCGTTCACCAAGGCTGCGCTGACCCGCTTCGGCAGCGGTTGGGCCTGGCTCAGCGTGACTCCGGAGAAACGCCTGGTGGTGGAAAGCAGCGGTAACCAGGACAGCCCGCTGATGAATGGCAATACGCCTATCCTCGGTCTGGACGTATGGGAGCATGCCTACTACCTGCGCTATCAGAACCGTCGGCCGGAATACATCAGCGCCTTCTACAACGTCATCAACTGGCCGGAAGTTGCCCAGCGCTACCAGGCGGCGATGGCCTGATACCCCCTTTCATAACAAGACCTAAGGCCGAATATGGGCACTGAAACACTGGCGATCAGCAGCGGGCGGATGTTTCGTTATGCCTTCGGCTCGCTCTTGCTGCTGGCGGGCACTGCCTTGCTGGTGGCCCAGGGGTTGCACTGGCTGGACCTGGAGCCGCGACTGCTGCGGGCGTTGCAGGGTGGCTCGATCTGCGCCCTGGGTACGGCGCTGGGGGCGGTTCCGGTGCTGGTGATCCGCAGGATGCCCCTGGCCCTGAGCGATACCTTGCTGGGCTTTGGTGCCGGGGTGATGCTGGCGGCCACGGCGTTTTCGCTGATCGTTCCCGGCATCGCCGCAGCCCAGGGTCTGGGGCTGTCCGCCTGGGGCTCCAGTGGCCTGGTGTGCGCCGGCATCCTGCTGGGGGCCTTCTCCCTGTTCCTGGTGGATCGGAAGATTTCCAGCGCCAGTCCCGAAACCTTGATGGGCACGCCGGAGCATCCGCTCATCCCTCCGCGCATCTGGCTGTTTGTGTTTGCCATCATTGCCCACAACATTCCCGAAGGCATGGCGGTGGGGGTGTCGGCCGGTGGTGGCATGGCCGATGCCGACAGCCTGGCCATGGGCATTGCCCTGCAGGATGTGCCCGAGGGGCTGGTGATTGCGCTGGTGCTGGCCGGGGCCGGGATGTCGCGGGTCAAGGCGTTCCTGATCGGTGCCGCCTCGGGGCTGGTGGAGCCGGTATTTGCCTTGCTCTGTGCCTGGCTGGTGAGCCTGGCGGAACTGCTTCTACCGCTGGGCTTGGCCCTGGCGGCGGGTGCCATGCTGCTGGTGGTGACTCACGAAGTGATTCCCGAGTCGCGGCGCAATGGCCATGAGAAGCTCGCCAGCCTTGGCCTGTGCATCGGCTTCTGCCTGATGATGGTGATGGATACGGCGCTCGGCTGAGTGCCTGCTGGCCAGCAGCCCGGCCGGGCTTACTCGCCTTCGTCGAAGTAGTTGTTGATCAAGGCCACCAGCGCGTCCAGTGCTTCCTGCTCCTGCTCACCTTCGGTCTTCAGGTGGATCTTGGTGCCCTTGCCGGCCGCGAGCATCATCATGGCCATGATGCTTTTGCCATCGACCATGGACTCGGCCGTTCTACCGGCGCGGATCTGGCAAGGGAACTGCCCGGCCACGCCGACGAACTTGGCCGAGGCACGGGCATGCAGGCCCAGTTTGTTGATGATCTCGATTTCCAGAGCTGGCATCGCGGGGTAGATCCTTTCAGCTAAGGTCGCGGTGGCGAACCTGGACGTTCTTCAGGGTTTTTTGCAGGACCTGGCCCAGGCGTTCGGTCAGGTATACGGAGCGGTGGTGCCCGCCGGTGCAGCCAATGGCAATGGTCACATAGGCGCGGTTGCTGGCGGCAAAGCGTGGCAGCCACTTGAGCAGGTAGCTTTCGATGTCGTGGAACATCTCCTGGACATCCGGCTGCGCGGCCAGGTACTCGGCCACTGGGGCGTCGAGCCCGGATTGGGCGCGCAGTTCCGGCTTCCAGTAGGGGTTGGGCAGGCAGCGCACATCGAACACCAGGTCGGCGTCCACCGGCATGCCACGCTTGAAACCGAAGGATTCCACCAGGAACGCGGTACCGGGCTCAGGCTGGTTCAGCAGCCGCAGCTTGATGGTGTCGCGCAACTGGTAGAGGTTCAGATTGGTGGTGTTGACCTTGAGGTCGGCCAGATCGACGATCGGCCCCAGCAGTTTGGTTTCATCCTCGATGGCTTCGGCCAGGGAGCGATTGGCGCTGCTCAGGGGGTGGCGCCTGCGGGTTTCCGAGAAGCGCTTGAGCAGGGTTTCCTCGTCGGCATCCAGGTACAGCACATCGCACTGAATATGCCGACTGCGTACTTCCTCCAGCAATTCGGGGAAACGCGACAGATGGCTGGGCAGGTTGCGGGCATCGATGGACACCGCCACCAGCGGTTGTGCCAGCTCAGTGTGGATCAACGCGCGCTCGGCCAGTTCTGGTAGCAAGCCGGCCGGGAGGTTGTCGATGCAGTAGTAGCCGTGGTCCTCGAGAACATCGAGGGCGGTGCTTTTACCTGAGCCGGAACGGCCACTGACGATGATCAGGCGCATGGTTAATGACCGTTCTGCTCGTCCAGGACAACCTGATACAAGGCTTGGTTGCTGGTGGCGCTGCGCAGGCGATCACGGACTTCCTTGCGATCGAGCATGCTGGCTATCTGCCGGAGCAGCTCCAGGTGCGCATCGGTGGCGGCTTCCGGGACCAGCAGGACAAACAGCAGGTCGACCGGGGCGCCGTCGATGGCGTCGAAATCGATGGGTGCATCCAGGTGCATCAGGGCACTGATGGGCGATTCGCAGCCCTTGAGGCGGCAGTGGGGAATGGCGATGCCGTTGCCAAAGCCGGTGGAACCGAGCTTTTCACGGGCGATCAGGCTCTCGAAGACATCCTGCATCTCCAGATCGGGCACTTCACGGCTGATCAGGTTGGCAATTTGTTCGAGGGCGCGTTTTTTACTGCCGCCCGGCACGTTCACCAGGGAACGGCCGGGGGTCAGGATGCTTTCAAGTCGGATCATGGGAGGGGAGTGTTAGCGACCCGTGCCTTGGAGAAGGTGGAGTTGCTTTTCCTTATGCTTTTTCAGTTGGCGGTCAAGCTTGTCCGTGAGCAGGTCGATTGCGGCATACATATCGTCATGTTCTGCATTGGCGACGACCTCCCCACCGTGGATGTGCAGGGTGGCTTCGATTTTCTGCTTCAGCTTCTCGACAGCCATGGTGACCTGCACATTGGTGATCTTGTCGAAATGGCGCTCCAGCCGGTCGAGTTTCTCGCCGATATAGACGCGCAGAGGTTCGGTCACTTCGAGTTGGTGTCCACTGATGTTGACTTGCATACAGCTTCTCCTTCGTTGCCAGTGCATAAAGCGGCAGGCTGGTTTGCCTGCCCCTGAAACGCTGTGGCGAGCCCGGTGCCTACATCAACCGCTTGCGTTCGCTGGACGGCGCGATCCCGAGGGACTCGCGGTACTTGGCGACGGTGCGGCGGGCTACCTGAATGCCTTGTGCCTCCAGTAAACCAGCGATCTTGCTGTCACTCAACGGCTTTTTCTGATTTTCCGCAGCCACCAGTTTCTTGATGATTGCGCGGATCGCGGTGGACGAGCATTCACCGCCTTCCGAGGTGCTGACGTGGCTGGAGAAAAAGTATTTCAGTTCATAAATACCCCGTGGGGTATGCATGTATTTCTGCGTGGTGACCCGGGAAATGGTCGACTCGTGCATGCCCACCGCCTCGGCGATGTCGTGCAGGACCAGGGGCTTCATTGCCTCATCGCCGTACTCGAGGAAGCCGCGCTGGTGTTCGACGATCTGGGTGGCGACCTTCATCAGGGTTTCGTTGCGGCTCTGCAGGCTCTTGATGAACCAGCGGGCCTCTTGCAACTGGTTGCGCATGAAGGTGTTGTCGGCGCTGGTGTCGGCCCGCCGGACGAAACCGGCGTACTGGGCATTGACCCGCAGGCGCGGCACCGATTCCTGGTTCAGCTCCACCAGCCAGCGCTCGTTGTCCTTGCGTACGATGACGTCCGGCACCACGTATTCCGCTTCACTGGATTCGATCTGCGAACCCGGGCGCGGGTTGAGGCTCTGCACCAGTTCGATAACCTGGCGCAGCTCGTCTTCCTTGAGCTTCATGCGGCGCATCAGCTGGCTGTAGTCGCGGCTGCCCAGCAGGTCGATATAGTCGTTGACCAGGCGCTGGGCCTCGGCCAGCCAAGGGGTCTTGGGCGGCAGCTGGCGCAATTGCAGGAGCAGGCATTCGCCCAGGTTGCGGGCGCCGATGCCGGCCGGTTCGAATTGCTGGATGCGGTGCAGGACGGCTTCGATCTCGTCCAGCTCGATGTCCAGTTCCGGATCGAAGGCTTCGTGGATTTCCTCGAGGGTTTCGTCGAGGTAGCCCTGGTTGTTGATGCAGTCGATCAGGGTCACGGCGATCAGCCGGTCGGTGTCCGACATGGGCGCCAGGTTCAGTTGCCAGAGCAGGTGGCTCTGCAGGCTCTCGCCAGCGGAGGTGCGGGTGGTGAAGTCCCACTCGTCGTCATCGCTGCTGGGCAGGCTGCTGGCGCTGGTCTGGTAGACGTCTTCCCAGGCGGTGTCCACCGGCAGTTCGTTGGGGATGCGCTCGTTCCATTCGCCGTCCTCGAGGTTGTCCACCGTGGGGGCGGTTTCCTGGTAGGAGGGTTCCTGGATTTCGGTGTTGGGCTTGGACTCGGTGTTGTCGGCCAAAGGGTCGCTGTTGTCGAAGTCGTCGCCTTCTTCCTGGCGTTCGAGCATCGGGTTGGACTCCAGGGCTTCCTGGATTTCCTGTTGCAGGTCCAGGGTCGACAATTGGAGCAGGCGGATGGCCTGTTGCAGCTGCGGTGTCATCGTCAGCTGCTGGCCCATTCTGAGGACTAGCGATGGTTTCATGGCAGGGGCTTAACACCTTATTTGCCGGCGCACATGCGCCATCCACTACAGGGCGCCGGAGCGCCAAACATAAGCAAATTATATGCCTGAAACTGAAGTGTTTGCCTAGAGCGCTGTAACAATAAACTTTGTGGGGTTTTACTGTTCCTGCGCCCTGGCGTGCAGCCCAACACCTCAGGCGTTACAGGCGGAACTCATGGCCCAGATAGACTTCCTTGACCAGTTCATTGGCCAGGATGGTTTCGGAGTCGCCCTCGGCGATCAGTTGCCCGTCGTTGACGATATAGGCGGTCTCGCAGATGTCCAGGGTTTCCCGGACGTTGTGGTCGGTGATCAACACCCCGATGCCCTTGGCCTTGAGGTGGTGGATGATCTGCTTGATATCGCCGACCGAGATCGGGTCCACGCCGGCGAAAGGTTCGTCGAGCAGGATGAACTTGGGCGCGGTGGCCAGGGCGCGGGCAATTTCCACGCGGCGGCGTTCACCACCGGACAGGCTCATGCCGAGGTTGTCGCGGATGTGATTGATGTGGAATTCCTGCAGCAGGCTTTCCAGCTCCTGGCGACGGCCGGCCTTGTCGAGCTCCTTGCGGGTCTCGAGGATGGCCATGATGTTGTCGGCCACCGACAGCTTGCGGAAGATCGAGGCTTCCTGGGGCAGGTAGCCGATGCCGGCGCGGGCGCGACCGTGCATTGGCTGGTGGCTGACATCCAGGTCGTCGATCAGCACGCGACCCTGATCGGCCTGGACCAGGCCGACGATCATGTAGAAGCAGGTGGTCTTGCCGGCGCCGTTGGGGCCGAGCAGGCCGACGATCTGGCCGCTGTCGATGGACAGGCTGACATCACGCACGACCTGGCGGCTCTTGTAGCTCTTGGCCAGGTGCTGGGCTTTCAGAGTTGCCATTACTGGGCCTTTTGCTCGTCGGTTTTCTTTTTCGGCTGGATGACCATGTCGATCCGCGGACGCGGAGCGGTGACCGAGTTACCGTTGGCGCGACCGGCGTTGGCCACTTGCTTGACGGTGTCGTAGACGATCTTCTCGCCTTCGGTGGTGTTGCCGTCGTTGATCACCTTGGCCTTGTCGATCAGTACGATGCGGTTCTGCTGGGCATGGTACTGGATGGTTACGGCATAGGCCTGGACCGGCTTGGGGTCGGTCTGCTTCTGCAACTGCTCGAAATAGGCCAGGTTGCCCACCGAGGTCACCACGTCGATTTCACCGGTCTTGGAGCGGGTGATGGTCACGGTGTTGCCGGTGATCTTCATCGAGCCCTGGGTGATGATCACATCGCCCTTATAGGTGGCCACGCCGTTCTTGTCGTCGAGCTGGGCGTCGTCGGCCTGGATGCGGATCGGCTGTTGGCTATCGTTCGGCAGAGCCCAGGCGCTCACGCTTCCCAGTGCTGCGCCCAGACTGAGCAAAATAGGGAGGGTTTTAACGAGCCTCATACTGTCCTCTTACGTTCGATAGCAGGTTCATCCTGCCGTCTTTCAAATACGCTTTCATTCCCTTGGCAGTGGTCACGCCGTCGGCGCCGTCGATTCTAACGGCTTGCTCGGTCTGCGCATATTGCTTCTGCGGGAATACTGTCATGCGGCTGGTGGTGATCAGCAGGTTGCGGTTGTGCTCGTCGGTGCGGGAAACCCGTACCGAGTCGATCAGCTCGACCTCGGTGCCGTCCGGATTGACCTCGCCGCGCTCGCTCTGCACATGCCAGGGAAAGGTGGTGCCGCGGTACATCTGCAAGTCTGGCTTGGTCAGCAGGGTCACTTCGCTGGCCTTGATGTGCTCGACCTTGTCCGAGGTCATTTCGTATTGCAGCTTGCCGTCGGGCAGGTACTGCACGCTGCGAGCGTTGAGCACGAAATAGTCGATGGCGTTTTCATCGACCTGCACCACCGGCTTGTCGAGGAAGCGTTCGGGGCTGATGTTCCAGTAACCGACCGCCGCGAACAGCAGGGCGATGATCCCGAAGACCAGAATGTTGCGAATCTTTTTGCTTAGCATGGTCTGGCTCTATAAATAAGCGGCGTTGGCTGCGTCCAGGCGACCCTGGGCTTGCAGGATCAGCTCGCAGAATTCGCGGGCGGCGCCTTCGCCGCCACGGGCTGCGGTGATGCCGTGGGCGTGCTCGCGAACAAAGCGGGCGGCGTTGGCCACCGCCATGCCCAGGCCTACGCGGCGGATCACCGGCAGGTCAGGCAGGTCGTCGCCCAAATAGGCAACCTGTTCATAGCTTAGGCCCAGTTGGGCAAGAAGCTGGTCCAGGACCACCAGCTTGTCTTCACGGCCCTGGAACAGGTGGGGAATGCCGAGGTTCTTGGCCCGACGCTCCACCACCGGAGTCTTGCGTCCGCTGATGATCGCGGTTTGCACCCCGGCCGCCATCAGCATCTTGATGCCCTGGCCGTCGAGGGTGTTGAAGGTCTTGAATTCGCTGCCGTCTTCGAGGAAGTACAGGCGCCCGTCAGTCAGTACGCCATCGACGTCGAACACCGCCAGCTTGATGTTTTTACCGCGTTGCAGCAGGTCGGCACTCATTACATCACTCCCGCGCGCAGCAAGTCGTGCATGTTCAAGGCTCCAATCGGCCGATCATCCTTGTCCACCACCACCAGGGCGCTGATTTTATGGTCTTCCATGATCTTCAGGGCTTCGGCGGCCAGCATATCGGCACGGGCGGTCCTGCCATGAGGGGTCATCACCGAGTCGATGCTGGCCTGGTGGATGTCGATGGCGCGGTCCAGGGTACGACGCAGGTCGCCGTCGGTGAAGATTCCCGCCAAACGGCCGTCGGCCTCCAGGATCACGGTCATGCCCAGGCCCTTGCGGGTCATTTCCATGAGCGCGTCCTTGAGCAGGGTGCCGCGCTGCACCTGCGGCAACTCGCTGCCTTCGTGCATCACGTGTTCCACCTTGAGCAGCAGGCGGCGGCCCAGGGCGCCACCGGGGTGCGAGAAGGCAAAGTCTTCGGCGGTGAAGCCGCGGGCTTCCAGCAGGGCCACGGCCAGGGCATCGCCCATTACCAGGGCAGCGGTTGTGGAAGAGGTCGGGGCCAGGTTCAGCGGACAGGCTTCATGCTCGATATGGGCATTGAGGTTGACGTCGGCGGCCTTGGCCAGCGGTGACTCGGGATTGCCAGTCAGGCTGATCAGCTGGATGCCCAGGCGCTTGATCAGCGGCAGCAGGGTGACGATTTCGTTGGTCGAACCGGAGTTGGAAAGGGCCAGGATCACGTCATCGCGGGTAATCATGCCCATGTCGCCGTGGCTGGCTTCGGCCGGGTGGACGAAGAATGCCGTGGTTCCGGTGCTGGCCAGGGTGGCGGCAATCTTGTTGCCGATATGCCCCGACTTGCCCATGCCGACCACTACTACGCGGCCCTTGCTGGCCAGAATCATCTCGCAAGCGCGTACGAAATCCGCGTCGATATGGGGCAGCAGGCCTTCTACTGCCTGCAGTTCGAGGCGGATGGTGCGTTGTGCTGATTGAATCAGGTCGCTGGATTGGCTCATGTCTGAAATCGTATAGCCCGATGAAAAGGCGGCGATTATAGCGGTAATGAACAAATCCCTCACGCAAGTTCGTCAGCCTTTGTCGAAGGGGCCACAGCATGGCCGGGCTTTTGCCTGTCCTTAACCTGAACGTTGCTAGGGTCACCCTTGGGGGCTCCGTATCAGCAGTGATATAGTTCGCCGCCAGTTCGGCCTGCCCAGGCACCTACTCCCGGCAGGGAGCCCAGCGTCCGAGTGTTAGGCTGCATCGCAAGGAGTTTAGATGAGTGCCGATAACGCCTACGCGGTCGAGCTGAAGGGAGTGACCTTCAAGCGCGGTGCGCGGAGCATTTTCAATAACGTGGATATCCGTATTCCGCGGGGCAAGGTCACCGGCATCATGGGGCCTTCCGGCTGCGGGAAAACCACCCTGCTGCGCTTGATGGGCATGCAACTGCGGCCCAACAGCGGCGAAGTGTGGGTCAACGGCCAGAATTTGCCGAAGCTCTCGCGCAGCGACCTGTTCGACGCCCGCAAGCAGATGGGCGTGCTGTTTCAGAGCGGTGCGCTGTTCACCGACCTGGATGTCTTCGAGAACGTGGCCTTTCCGCTGCGGGTGCACACCCAGCTGCCGGAAGAGATGATTCGCGACATCGTCCTGCTCAAATTGCAGGCCGTGGGCCTGCGTGGCGCGGTCGACCTGATGCCCGACGAGCTGTCCGGCGGCATGAAACGCCGGGTGGCGCTGGCCCGGGCCATCGCCCTGGACCCGCAGATCCTCATGTACGACGAGCCTTTCGTGGGCCAGGACCCGATCGCCATGGGCGTGCTGGTGCGCCTGATCCGCCTGCTCAACGATGCCCTGGGCATCACCAGCATCGTGGTGTCCCACGATCTTGCAGAAACCGCGAGCATTGCCGATTACCTCTATGTAGTGGGCGATGGCCAGGTATTGGGGCAGGGCACGCCTGAAGAGCTGATGGATTCCGATAACCCGCGTATCCGTCAATTTATGCAGGGCGATCCCGACGGCCCGGTACCGTTTCACTTTCCAGCGACGGATTACCGCGCAGATCTTCTGGGGAAGCGCTGATGCGCAAAATATCGCTAATCGAGAGGGTTCGCCTCTTCGGTCGCTCAGGCATCGATGTCCTGGCGGTACTGGGGCGTTCCAGCCTATTCCTGTTTCATGCGCTGTTGGGGCGCGGCGGCATCGGCGGCAGCTTCGGCCTGCTGGTCAAGCAACTGCACTCCGTGGGCGTGATGTCCCTGGTGATCATCGTCGTGTCCGGGGTCTTCATCGGCATGGTGCTGGCGCTGCAGGGCTTCAATATTCTCTCCAGCTACGGCTCGGAGCAGGCGGTGGGGCAGATGGTCGCCCTGACCCTGCTGCGCGAACTGGGGCCAGTGGTCACGGCGCTGCTGTTCGCCGGGCGTGCCGGTTCGGCGCTGACCGCAGAGATCGGCAACATGAAATCCACCGAGCAGCTCTCCAGCCTGGAGATGATCGGGGTCGACCCGCTCAAGTACATCATTGCCCCGCGCCTGTGGGCCGGCTTCATTTCCCTGCCGCTGCTGGCGATGATCTTCAGCGTGGTGGGCATCTGGGGCGGTTCCTGGGTGGCGGTCGACTGGCTGGGGGTCTATGAAGGTTCCTACTGGTCGAACATGCAGAACAGCGTGACCTTCAGCGGCGATGTGCTCAATGGCGTGATCAAGAGCATGGTGTTCGCCTTTGTCGTGACCTGGATCGCCGTATTCCAAGGCTATGACTGTGAGCCCACCTCAGAGGGGATCAGTCGTGCCACTACCAAGACCGTGGTGTACGCCTCGTTGGCCGTACTCGGCTTGGACTTTATTCTGACCGCCTTGATGTTTGGAGATTTCTGATGCAAAACCGCACCCTGGAAATCGGTGTCGGCCTTTTCCTGCTGGCTGGCATCCTGGCTTTGCTGTTGCTTGCTCTGCGGGTCAGTGGCCTGTCTCCGACCACCAACAACGAAAGCTATAAACTTTACGCCTACTTCGACAATATCGCCGGTTTGACGGTCAGAGCTAAGGTGACCATGGCCGGGGTAACCATCGGCAAGGTCACGGCGATCGATCTGGACCGTGACAGCTTCACTGGTCGGGTGACGATGCAACTGGAAAAGCGCGTGGATAATCTGCCGACCGACTCCACTGCATCTATCCTCACTGCTGGCCTGTTGGGTGAGAAATACATTGGTATCAGCGTGGGCGGGGAAGAAACCCTGCTCAAGGATGGCGGGACCATCCACGACACCCAGTCGTCGCTGGTGCTGGAGGACCTGATCGGTAAATTCCTGCTCAATACCGTTAGCAAAGACGCCAAATAAGGAGTTTTTCGATGATCTCTATCTTGCGACGTGGCCTGCTGGTGCTGCTGGCGGCCTTGCCCATGCTGGCCAACGCGGCAGGCGGCATGTCCGCCCATGATCTGGTGCAGGACACGACCAACCGCATGCTGGCTGACCTGTCGGCCAATAAAGAGAAGTACAAGCAGAGCCCGAACGACTTCTACAACGCCCTGAACGGCATTGTCGGCCCGGCGGTGGATGCCGACGGCATTTCCCGCAGCATCATGACCGTGAAGTACTCGCGCAAGGCTACCCCGGAGCAGATGGCGCGCTTCCAGGAGAACTTCAAGCGCAGCCTGATCCAGTTCTATGGCAACGCGCTGCTGGAGTACAACAACCAGGGCATCACCCTCTCGCCTGCCAAGGATGAGAGCGGTACCCGCACCAGTGTCGATATGCAGGTCAAGGGCAACAACGGCGCGATCTATCCGGTGTCCTACACCCTGGAAAAAATCAACGATGAGTGGAAGATCCGTAACGTGATCATCAACGGCATCAATATCGGCAAGCTGTTCCGTGACCAGTTCGCCGACGCCATGCAGCGCAACGGCAACAACCTGGACAAGACCATCGACGGCTGGGCCGGCGAAGTGGCCAAGGCCAAGGAAACCACCGACACCGCTGCGCAAAAGGCTGCGCCATGAGTGATTCGGCGGTACGCCTGGGTGAGTCCGGTGAGTTGCTGATCAGCGGCGTGCTCGATTACCGCAGTGGCCCGGGCCTGCGCAAGCAGGGCCAGGCGCTGATCAAGTCGAGCCAGGCCGCGGCGCTGGTGCTCGATTGCTCGGCGGTGGACAAGTCCAGCAGCGTGGGCCTGGCCCTGCTGCTGGCCTTCATGCGCGATGCCCAGGCCCTCGGCAAGGCTGTGAGCATTCGCGCCATGCCCGCGGACATGCGGGAAATTGCCGAAGTGTCCGGGGTTACCGAGATTCTGCTGTCGGCTTGAAAGCGACAGGCTCCATGCAAGCCCCCCGTCAGAGTCCTGCTATGCGGGGTTCGCAGGCGCGGGGCTTTTTTGTATGATGTCCGACCCGCGCGCACAGGGCGCCGATTGAGGTTGAGCATGCAGGCCAACGAAGTGAAGAGCTTTCTCGAGGGAAAGCTGCCCGGAACTCAGGTAGAAGTTGAGGGCGAAGGCTGCAACTTTCAGCTGAACGTGATTAGCGACGAATTGGCGGCTTTGAGCCCGGTCAAGCGTCAGCAGAGCATCTATGCCCATTTGAACCCATGGATTGCCGATGGCAGCATCCACGCGATCACCATGAAATTTTTCAGCCGCGCGGCCTGGGCCGAGCGCACCTGAGCCCAAGGGCGTCGAGACAGTTATGGATAAATTGATTATTACCGGCGGCGTTCGCCTCGATGGCGAGATCCGCATTTCCGGAGCCAAGAACTCCGCGCTGCCGATTCTGGCGGCAACCCTGCTGTGCGATGGCCCGGTTACCGTGGCCAACCTGCCGCACCTGCATGACATCACCACCATGATCGAGCTGTTCGGTCGCATGGGCATCGAGCCGGTGATCGACGAGAAACTCAGCGTCGAAATCGACCCGCGCACTATCAAGACCCTGGTGGCGCCCTACGAGCTGGTGAAAACCATGCGCGCCTCGATCCTGGTACTGGGCCCTATGGTGGCCCGTTTCGGCGAAGCCGAAGTGGCCCTGCCTGGCGGTTGCGCCATCGGCTCGCGTCCGGTTGACCTGCACATCCGCGGCCTGGAAGCCATGGGCGCGGTGATCGACGTCGAAGGCGGCTACATCAAGGCCAAGGCCCCTGAAGGCGGCCTGCGTGGCGCGAACTTCTTCTTCGATACCGTCAGCGTCACCGGTACCGAGAACATCATGATGGCCGCTGCCCTGGCCAAGGGTCGCAGCGTGCTGCAGAACGCCGCCCGCGAACCTGAAGTGGTGGACCTGGCGAACTTCCTGATCGCCATGGGCGCGAAGATCTCCGGCGCCGGCACCGACACCATCACCATCGATGGCGTCGAGCGCCTGCATTCGGCGTTCTACAAGGTCATGCCCGACCGGATCGAAACCGGCACCTACCTGGTGGCCGCTGCGGTCACCGGTGGCCGGGTCAAGGTCAAGGACACCGATCCGACCATCCTTGAAGCGGTACTGGAAAAACTCAAGGAAGCCGGCGCCGAAGTTACCACCGGCAGCGACTGGATCGAGCTCGACATGCACGGCAAGCGCCCCAAGGCGGTGAACGTGCGTACCGCTCCGTACCCGGCATTCCCCACCGACATGCAGGCCCAGTTCATTTCCCTGAACGCCATCGCCGAAGGCACTGGCGCGGTGATCGAGACCATTTTCGAAAACCGTTTCATGCACGTGTATGAACTGCACCGCATGGGCGCCAAGATCCAGGTCGAAGGCAATACCGCCATCGTCACCGGCACCGAGATCCTCAAGGGCGCGCCGGTCATGGCCACCGACCTGCGGGCCTCGGCCAGCCTGGTGATCTCGGCCCTGATGGCCGAAGGCGACACCCTGATCGATCGCATCTACCACATCGACCGTGGTTACGAGTGCATCGAAGAGAAACTGCAGATGCTCGGCGCCAAGATCCGCCGCGTACCGGGCTAGTGGTTTCCCGGGCGCAGGGAGGCGCCCACAGTCGATTCGTTTCACGTCGAGCCTGTTATCAGGCTCGACGCATGTCTGGCGCCGTTTGCGTCCGGGCATCAGTCGCCGCATAAGGACTCACGTTACTCATGTTGACCATCGCACTGTCCAAGGGCCGTATCCTCGACGACACGCTGCCGCTTCTGGCTGAAGCGGGCATAGTGCCGACCGAGAATCCGGACAAGAGCCGCAAACTGATCATCCCCACCACCCAGGAAGACGTACGCCTGCTGATCGTGCGTGCCACCGACGTGCCGACCTATGTCGAGCATGGCGCCGCCGATCTCGGGGTGGCCGGCAAGGACGTCCTGATGGAGTACGGCAGCCAGGGCCTGTACGAGCCGCTGGACCTGCAGATTGCCCAGTGCAAGCTGATGACCGCCGGTGCTGTCGGTGCGCAAGAGCCCAAGGGCCGCCTGCGCGTCGCCACCAAGTTCGTCAACGTGGCCAAGCGTTACTACGCCGAGCAGGGCCGCCAGGTGGACATCATCAAGCTCTACGGCTCCATGGAGCTGGCGCCGCTGATCGGTCTGGCCGACAAGATCATCGACGTGGTGGATACCGGCAATACCCTGCGGGCCAACGGTCTGGAGCCCCAGGACCTGATCGCCACCATCAGCTCTCGGCTGGTGGTCAACAAGGCTTCCATGAAGATGCAGCACGCGCGCATCCAGGCCTTGATCGATACCCTGCGCAAGGCAGTGGAATCGCGACACCGCGGCTGACTCACATGCGCGGCCCCAAGCCGCGCCCATCTATCCGTGTCATAGCCAGAATGCTCAGGTGCCCACGCGGATAGCTTGGTAGTCTTGCGGCGCCTGAGTCATGCAAAACCCAGCTTGTCCTTTTGTGCATTCGCCAATCAATGAGGCCTTCGCTATGACCGCTCCGACTGCAATTCGCCGACTCAACGCTGCCGACCCGGATTTCGCTCAGCATCTGGATCATCTGCTGAGCTGGGAAAGCGTCTCCGACGACTCGGTCAATCAGCGGGTGCTGGACATCATCAAGGCCGTGCGCGAGCGCGGCGATGCGGCCGTGGTGGAATTCACCCAGCGTTTCGACGGCCTGCAAGCCGCGTCCATGGCCGACCTGATCCTGCCGCGCGAGCGCCTGGAACTGGCCCTGACCCGCATCACTGCCGAGCAGCGCCAGGCCCTGGAGAAAGCCGCCAGCCGAGTGCGCAATTATCACGAACGGCAGAAGCAGGATTCCTGGCAGTACACCGAGGCCGACGGCACCGTGCTCGGGCAGAAGGTCACCCCGCTGGACCGCGCCGGCCTGTACGTGCCGGGGGGCAAGGCTTCCTACCCGTCCTCGGTGCTGATGAACGCGATCCCGGCCAAGGTCGCCGGGGTTACCGAAGTGGTGATGGTGGTGCCGACCCCGCGTGGCGAGGTCAACGAACTGGTGCTGGCCGCCGCCTGCATTGCCGGGGTCGACCGGGTGTTCACCATCGGCGGCGCCCAGGCCGTGGCCGCGCTGGCTTATGGCACACAAAGCGTGCCCCAGGTGGACAAGATCGTCGGCCCGGGCAACATCTATGTGGCCACCGCCAAGCGCCATGTGTTTGGCCAGGTGGGCATCGACATGATCGCCGGCCCTTCGGAAATCCTCGTGGTCTGCGATGGCCAGACCGATCCGGACTGGATCGCCATGGACCTGTTCTCCCAGGCCGAGCACGACGAAGACGCCCAGGCGATCCTGGTCAGCCCGGATGCCGCGTTCCTCGATCAGGTTGCCGCCAGCATCGCCAAGCTGCTGCCGAGCATGGAGCGCGCCGAAATCATCAACACCTCGATCAATGGCCGTGGCGCCCTGATCCAGGTCCGTGACATGCAGCAGGCCATCGAAGTGGCCAACCGCATTGCGCCCGAGCACCTGGAGTTGTCGGTGGCCGACCCGCAAGCCTGGCTGCCGCAGATCCGCCACGCCGGGGCGATCTTCATGGGCCGTCACACCTCCGAGGCCCTGGGCGACTATTGCGCCGGCCCGAACCACGTGTTGCCGACTTCCGGCACCGCGCGTTTCTCCTCGCCGCTAGGGGTGTATGACTTCCAGAAACGCTCGTCGATTATCTTCTGCTCCGAGCAGGGCGCCTCCGAACTGGGCCGCACCGCCTCGGTACTGGCCCGTGGCGAGTCGCTGACCGCCCACGCCCGCAGCGCCGAATACCGCATCGTCGACGACCAAGATCAGGGGCAATGAGCATGAGCAAATTCTGGAGTCCATTCGTCAAGAACCTGGTGCCCTACGTGCCGGGGGAGCAACCCAAGCTGACCAAGCTGGTCAAGCTCAACACCAATGAAAACCCTTATGGCCCGTCGCCCAAGGCCCTGGCGGCGATGCAGGCCGAGCTCAACGACAACCTGCGCCTGTACCCCGACCCCAACAGCGACCTGCTCAAGCAGGCGGTGGCCAGCTACTACGGCGTGCAGGGCAACCAGGTGTTCCTCGGCAACGGTTCCGACGAAGTCCTGGCGCACATCTTCCATGGCCTGCTGCAGCAGGAGAAGCCGCTGCTGTTCCCGGACATCAGCTACAGCTTCTACCCGGTGTATTGCGGCCTGTACGGCATCGAGTTCGAGCCGGTGCCCCTGGACGAGCAGTTCCAGATCCGCGTGGCCGACTACGCCAGGCCCAACGGCGGGATCATCTTCCCCAACCCGAATGCGCCCACCGGCTGCCTGCTGGCCCTGGACGCGGTGGAGCAGCTGCTCAAGGCCAGCCCGGATTCAGTGGTGGTGGTCGATGAGGCCTATATCGACTTCGGCGGCCAGAGTGCCATCAGCCTGGTAGACCGCTACCCGAACCTGCTGGTGACCCAGACCCTGTCCAAATCGCGCTCCCTGGCGGGCCTGCGAGTGGGCCTGGCGGTGGGCCACCCGGACCTGATCGAGGCCCTGGAACGGGTCAAGAACAGCTTCAACTCCTACCCGCTGGATCGCCTGGCGATCGTCGGCGCGGCGGCGGCTTTCGAGGATCGCGAGTATTTCGCCAAGACCTGCCAGCTGGTGATCGACAGCCGCGAATGGGTGGTGGCGCAGTTGCAGGCCAAGGGTTTCGACGTGCTGCCCTCGGCGGCCAACTTCATCTTCGCCCGCCACCCACAGCACGACGCCGCAGGCCTGGCGGCCAAGCTGCGTGAGCAAGGGGTGATAGTGCGCCACTTCAAGCAGCAGCGGATCGCCCAGTTCCTGCGCATCAGCATCGGCACGCCGGAGCAGAACCAGGCCCTGATCGACGGCCTCGGGCAACTCTAAGCGGCAAGCGGCAAGTTTTCAGCGGCAAGCAGAAGCCAAGAACACCAGCTCCTGGCTTGCCGCTACAAGCTTGCCGCTAATGGCTGCCTTTATTCGTGGTGGGGTTGGCCGAGGAAGGTCAGGGAGCTGAACAGCCCTCGGGACGCCACATCCGGGTTGTCCTTGAGGGGCACTTCGACCTGGGCGGCAATCACGTTCAGGCCCTCATTGCGCACCAGCACCTGGGCCCGGCCCTGGGCATCGGTCTCGCTGCTCAGGGTGTTCGGCGCGTTGCGGTAGTCACCGATCAGTTTCACCCCCGCCGCGGGCTGGCCATCCAGCAGTACCCGCACTGGCAGGTTCTTGCCCGGGCCGACGGTCAGTGGGTCGACTTCCGGCAGGATCACCAGCTTTAGGCTGTCGAGCTTGGGCAGTTTCGCTCCGGGCTGATAGATCGCCAGGCTGTACTTGAAGGTGTGGGTCGACTCGATGGCCCCGGGCACCTGGCTGCGGCCCTGGTTGATCCAGCGCTGGTCCGCGGTCTGCGACCACATGCCATTGTCCAGGGCCACGGCGAGCACCGCCGGAGGCTTGAGCGGCTGCAGGCGCGCGTGATCTACCAGGCGCTGCACCGTGACCGGAATCATTCGGCCGGCGCTGTCATAGGCCCAGGCACCGCTGATTTTCCGTGCCTTGAAGGCATCGTCCTCGGCGCCGTGGCCGTAGATCACTTCGATATTGCCCCGGCGTTGTTCGGTCCACAGGCCGTGGGCCGTGGCCTGGGTGCTGGCAAAGGCCGCGAACAGTCCCAGCAGGGCGATGGATTTCAGGTTGTGCATGGCAAGGCTCCGTCACAGGTTGAGGGTCAGGCTGAGGCTGAAGTTGCGTGGCTCCCCTGGAGTGATCCAGTAGTTGCTGTAGGAGCGCTCGTAGTACTTCTGATCGAACAGGTTGTTCAGGTTCAGGCCCAGGGTCAGGTGGTCGCTGGCCTTGTAGTGCGCCAGCAGGTCGAGGGTGCGGTAGGCCGGCAGTTCGAAGCGGCCGCCGGCCTCGCCCGAACGATCGCCGACATAGGTCAGGGCGGCGCCGAAGTCCGAGCCTTTGAGCCGGCCGTCCTGGAACTCATAAACCCCCAGCAGGCTGCCGCTGTGCCGGGCCACGCCGAGAATGCGGCTGCCGGCGGGGATCGCCTGGTCGCCCTTGGTCACTTCGGCATCGATCAGCGCATAGGCGCCTATCACTCGCAGCGCATCGGTCAGTTGGCCGCTGAACTGCAGGTCGACGCCCTGGCTGCGGGCCTTGCCCATGGCACGGCTGCGATCGGTGCCGGGGTCCAGGGCCAGGACGTTTTCCTTGTCGATATGAAAGGCCGCGAGGGTGGCGCTCAGGCGCTCGTCGAACAGTTCGCTCTTGATCCCCACTTCGTAGCCCATGCCTTCCTCGGGCTTGAAGGTCTTGCCGGCCGCATCCAGGCCATTGTTGGGCTTGAACGAGGTGGAGGCATTGGCGAACAGGCCCAGTTGCGGGGTCAGTTGGTAAAGCAGCCCGGCGCGCTGGGTCAGGGCGTCGTGGTTCTGCCGGCTGCGCTGGCCGCTGCTATGGTCGTCGATGCGCTGCTGGAAATGTTCGACGCGGGCGCCGAGCAGGCCGCGCAGGCGCTCGCTGAAGATGATCTGGTCCTGCAGGTTCAGCGCCCGACTTTCCACATGCTCGAAGAAGTCGCTGCCGGAGCGCTTGCCATTGGGCTTGGGCTGGCCGTAGATCGGGTTGTAGATGTCGATGGCGTAGGGGCCGCCGGCGATGGTGGTCACCCGCTCGTTCTTGCGGTAGTTCTCGTATTCGCTGCCGATCAGCAGTTCATGCTGCCAACTGCCCATGTCGAACAGGCCACGCAGTTCCAGCTGGGTGATGCTGTCGTGCCAGTTGTTGTCACGCTCGCGATAGCGGCGGTTGACGCTGTGCCCGTCGGCATTCAGCGGCCGGGTTTCCGAGGCGAAGCCCCACAGCTTGCCTTCCTTGTAGTGGCTGGCCAGGCGCAGTTTCCAGCTGTCGTTGAGGTGGTGTTCCAGGCTGGCCTGGAGCTGGTTGTTGTGGTTGTCGATATTGCCGTCGCTGGGCTCGCCGAGGAAGGTCGAACGGGACACGCCGCTCCAGCGATTGTCGGGAGCGACTATGCCGCGATCGAAGGTCGAGCTGTGGCGCACCAGCTCAGCCTCCAGCAGCAGGCTGGTGTCCGGGGTCAGTTGCCAACTGAAGGACGGCGCGACGAACACCCGGCGGCTGTCCACGTGGTTGCGGAAGCTGTGGTTGTCTTCCACCGCCAGGTTGATTCGCGACAGCAGGTTGCCCTGTTCATCCAGCGGGGTGTTGAGGTCCAGGGCGGTGCGGTAGCGATCCCAGCTGCCGGCGCTGGTCTGCAGGGTGGCGAAGGGTTCGGGCTGGGGTTTCTTGGTGACGATGTTTACCGTGCCACCCGGATCGCCACGCCCATACAGGCTGGCGGCCGGGCCTTTGAGCACTTCGATACGCTCGATATTGGCGGCATCCGGAGTGCTCGGGTAACCACGGTTGGCGCTGAAGCCGTCCTTGTAGAACTCCGAGGTGGTGAAGCCGCGAATGCTGTATTCGTAGAGGGTCAGGCCGCCGAAATTGTTCTGCTTGACGACCCCGCCGGCGAAATCCAGGGCGCGTTCGACGTTGCTGCTGCCCAGGTCCTTGAGCACGCTGGCGGGCACCACGCTGATGGCTTGCGGCACATCGCGCAATGCTGTGTCGGTCTTGGTCGCACTGGCCGAGCGAGTGGCCCGGTAACCCTTGACCGGGCCAGTGGCCGATTCGTATTCACTGCTGATGCGGGTGGTTTCGAGCTCCAGGGGGCGAGCTTCTTCGGCGACCAGGGGATCGGCCAGCAGGCCCAGGGCCAGGCCTGCCAGGGGGAGGATTTTGCGGGGCGTCATGGGGCTGTTCCAATATCGATATTGAAACAATATAACATGACTAATGAGAATGTATGCTGTTAGCCCAGCATGGCCGGGCGCGCAGTCATTCTTCTTCTTTGACCGGGGCGGGCGGTGGTCGCAGGCCGATTTCCGCGGTCAGCTTGAGCTCCTTGCCATTGCGCATCACCTGGATCGCGACTTTATCCGTCGGCTTGATTCGCGCCACCTGGTTCATCGAGCGACGGCCATCACCGGCCGGCTCGCCGTCGATGCTGAGGATCACGTCGCCCAGTTGCATGCCGGCCTTTTGCGCCGGGCCGTCGCGGAAGATGCCCGCCACCACGATCCCCGGGCGCCCGGCCAGGCCGAAGGATTCCGCCAGTTCCTGGGTCAGGGGTTGCACTTCGATGCCCAGCCAGCCACGGATCACCTGGCCGTGCTCGATGATCGACTTCATCACCTCCATCGCCAGCTTGATCGGGATGGCAAAACCTATGCCCTGGGATCCGCCGGACTTGGAGAAGATCGCGGTGTTGATCCCGGTGAGGTTGCCGTTGGCGTCCACCAGCGCACCACCGGAGTTGCCCGGGTTGATCGCAGCGTCGGTCTGGATGAAGTCTTCGTAGTTGTTCAGCCCCAGTTGGTTGCGCCCAGTAGCGCTGATGATGCCCATGGTCACGGTCTGACCCACGCCGAAGGGGTTGCCGATAGCCAGCGCGACATCGCCGACGCGAACGCTTTCCGAGCGGCCGACGGTGATCGAGGGCAGGTTCTTCAGGTCGATCTTGAGCACCGCGAGGTCGGTTTCCGGGTCGCTGCCGATCACCCGGGCCAGGGTTTCGCGACCGTCCTTGAGCGCCACCACAATCTGCTCGGCGCCGGAGGTTACGTGGTTGTTGGTCAGCAGGTAGCCCTCGGGGCTCATGATCACCCCGGAACCCAGGCTCGATTCCATACGCTGTTGCTTGGGCAGGTTGTCGCCGAAGAAGCGCCGGAACTGTGGGTCTTCGAACAGCGGATGGGCCGGCTTGTTGATCACCTTGGTGGTGTACAGGTTGACCACCGCGGGGGCGGCGATCACCACCGCATCGGCGTAGGACACCGGGCCCTGCTGAGTGCTGGTGGTTTGCGGAGCTTGCTGCAGGTTGACGTCCAGGCTGGGCAGGCCGACCCATTGCGGGTATCGCTGGATGATCAGTAACGCGATAAGCACACCGGCCAGCAGCGGCCAGCCAAAAAAACGCAGAGCCTTGAGCATTGAGCAAGTCCTGGGTGGTTACGAAGGGCTGCGCACGGCCCATAATGTCGCGCATTATACGAGGCCGCGCGTGCCTCTGAACGGGATATTTAGGAGTCTTTTATGGCCGTTGCCCTGAGTACATTGGTGGAAGAAGCGGACCGCTACCTGGGCAGTTCGCGAATCGCCGACTACTGCCCCAATGGCTTGCAGGTGGAAGGGCGTCCACAGGTGATGCGCATCGTCAGTGGCGTGACCGCCAGCCAGGCCCTGCTGGACGCCGCGGTGGAAGCCAAGGCCGACCTGGTGCTGGTGCATCACGGCTATTTCTGGAAAGGTGAGAACCCCTGCATCACCGGCATGAAGCAGCGTAGGTTGAAAACCCTGCTCAAGCACGATATCAGCCTGCTGGCCTATCACCTGCCCCTGGACCTGCACCCGGACGTGGGCAACAACGTGCAGTTGGCCCGGCAACTGGAGATCACCGTGGAAGGCCCGCTGGACCCGGAAAACCCCAAGGTGGTGGGCCTGGTGGGTTCCCTCGGCGAGCCGATGACCGCGCGCGACTTTGCCCGCCGGGTGCAAGAGGCGATGGGCCGCGAGCCGTTGCTGATCGAAGGCAGCAAGATGATCCGCCGGGTCGGCTGGTGCACCGGCGGCGGCCAGGGCTATATCGATCAGGCGGCGCAGGCCGGCGTCGACCTGTACTTGAGCGGCGAGGCCTCGGAGCAGACCTTCCACAGTGCCCGGGAAAACGACATCAGTTTCATCGCCGCCGGCCATCACGCCACCGAGCGCTACGGGGTCCAGGCCCTGGGCGACTACCTGGCCCGGCGCTTCGCCCTGGAGCACCTGTTCATCGACTGCCCCAACCCGATCTGAGCCCATGTAGGAGCCGGCTTGCTGGCGCGTCCTCCGTTGAGTTCTGCGGGGCTCGTGAAGGCGCCTTCGCTGGCAAGCCAGCTCCTACATCGCCCGTTTGCTCAGGGTTTTTGATGCCTAACCGGGCGGTATATTCATATACCGTTTCGTTCTAGTTGGCTCCCTGATTAGAAGCAGGTCGCTGTGCTAGCATGCCCCGCTCGAACACGGCCCGATGGCCGTCCATAAGAAAGCTTTCGTGAGTAGCCATGGTCGACAAACTGACGCATCTGAAACAGCTGGAGGCGGAAAGCATCCACATCATCCGCGAGGTGGCCGCCGAGTTCGACAACCCGGTGATGCTGTACTCCATCGGTAAAGACTCCGCCGTGATGTTGCACCTGGCGCGCAAGGCGTTCTTCCCCGGCAAGCTGCCGTTCCCGGTGATGCACGTCGACACCCAGTGGAAGTTCCAGGAGATGTACAAGTTCCGTGATCGCATGGTCGAGGAGCTGGGCCTGGAGCTGATCACCCACGTCAACCCGGATGGCGTGGCCCAGGGCATCAACCCCTTCACCCACGGCAGCGCCAAGCACACCGACATCATGAAGACCGAGGGCCTCAAGCAAGCCCTGGACAAATACGGTTTCGACGCCGCGTTCGGCGGTGCCCGCCGCGATGAAGAGAAGTCCCGCGCCAAGGAGCGCGTCTACTCGTTCCGCGACAGCAAGCACCGCTGGGACCCGAAGAACCAGCGCCCCGAGCTGTGGAACGTCTACAACGGCAAGGTCAACAAGGGCGAGTCGATCCGCGTGTTCCCGCTGTCCAACTGGACCGAGCTGGACATCTGGCAGTACATCTACCTGGAAGGCATCCCGATCGTGCCGCTGTACTTCGCCGCCGAGCGCGAAGTGATCGAGAAGAACGGCACCCTGATCATGATCGACGACGCGCGCATCCTCGAGCACCTCTCCGAGGAAGAGAAGGCCCGCATCGTCAAGAAGAAAGTGCGTTTCCGTACCCTTGGCTGCTACCCGTTGACGGGCGCGGTGGAGTCCGAGGCCGAGAGCCTGACGGACATCATCCAGGAAATGCTCCTGACGCGAACTTCCGAGCGCCAGGGCCGGGTCATCGACCACGATGGCGCCGGCTCAATGGAAGACAAGAAGCGTCAGGGATACTTCTAAGTTTTAAGT
Source organism: Pseudomonas sp. NFXW11 (assembly GCF_049887815.1). Lineage (NCBI taxonomy): Bacteria > Pseudomonadati > Pseudomonadota > Gammaproteobacteria > Pseudomonadales > Pseudomonadaceae > Pseudomonas > Pseudomonas sp. NFXW11. The sequence continues at coordinate 64,735 of NZ_JAGEKI010000013.1, forward strand.
TACAAGCGACAAGCTGCAAGTTGCGTGCGTGACGCGTAGCTTGCCGCTTGATGCTTGCAGCAGGTTGCTGTGAGCCGGCACCGGAAAACTCGTGATGGACTTCGAGAAACTGGTGGTTTGGCGTAGAAGCAAAGCCTTGGCGGTGCAGATTTATAGAGAGCTTGCGCGATGTGAGGATTTCGCCTTCAGGAGTCAGATCACTCGCTCCGCACTCTCGGTGCCCTCCAATATTGCCGAAGGTATGGAACGGCGTAGCGCCAAAGAGAAGGTTCACTATCTTTGGATCGCCAAAGCCTCCAATGGCGAGCTGCGTACGCAGATCATCATCGGTCAGGAAATTGCCTACATCGCACAACCGCTGGCTGAACACTGGATTACAGAAACTCGCGAGCTTTCGAAAATGCTCAGCGGCTTGATCAAAAAAATTTCTGACTAGCTGTACGCCGACAAGCTTGCCGCTTGAAGCTGACAGCTTGGAGCTTGAACGCTATGAGCCATCAATCTGATTTGATCAGCGAGGACATCCTCGCTTACCTGGGCCAGCACGAACGCAAGGAGCTGCTGCGCTTCCTCACCTGCGGCAACGTCGACGACGGCAAGAGCACCCTGATCGGGCGCCTGCTGCACGACTCGAAGATGATCTACGAAGACCATCTGGAAGCCATCACCCGCGACTCGAAGAAGGTCGGCACCACCGGTGACGACATCGACCTGGCGTTGCTGGTGGACGGCCTGCAGGCCGAGCGCGAGCAGGGCATCACCATCGATGTCGCCTACCGCTATTTCTCCACCGCCAAGCGCAAGTTCATCATCGCCGACACCCCCGGCCATGAGCAGTACACCCGCAACATGGCCACCGGCGCCTCCACCTGCGACCTGGCGATCATCCTGGTGGATGCCCGCTATGGCGTGCAGACCCAAACTCGCCGCCACAGCTTTATCGCCTCGTTGCTGGGCATCAAGCACATCGTCGTGGCCATCAACAAGATGGACCTCAAGGGCTTCGATCAGCAGGTCTTCGAGTCGATCAAGGCCGATTACCTGAAGTTCGCCCAGGGCCTGAAGATCCAGCCCACCAGCCTGCACTTCGTGCCGATGTCGGCGCTCAAGGGCGACAACGTGGTGAACAAGAGCGAGCGTTCGCCCTGGTACACCGGCCAGTCGCTGATGGAAATCCTCGAGACCGTGGAAGTGGCCGGCGATCGCAACTTCACCGACCTGCGTTTCCCGGTGCAGTACGTCAACCGTCCGAACCTGAACTTCCGTGGTTTCGCCGGCACCCTGGCCAGCGGCATCGTGCACAAGGGCGACGAAATCGTGGTACTGCCCTCGGGCAAGAGCAGCCGGGTCAAGTCCATCGTCACCTTCGAAGGCGAGCTGGAACAGGCCGGCCCAGGCCAGGCCGTGACCCTGACCATGGAAGACGAGATCGACATCTCCCGTGGCGACCTGCTGGTGCATGCCGATAGCGTGCCGCCAGTCACCGACAGTTTCGACGCCATGCTGGTATGGATGGCCGAAGAACCGATGCTGCCGGGCAAGAAATACGACATCAAGCGTGCCACCAGCTATGTGCCGGGCTCGATTGCCAGCATCATTCACAAAGTCGATGTGAACACCCTGGAAGAGGGCGCGGCGAGCGCGTTGCAACTGAACGAGATCGGCAAGGTCAAGATCAGCCTCGACGCCCCGATTGCCCTGGATGGCTACGAAAGCAACCGCACCACTGGCGCCTTCATCGTTATCGATCGCTTGACCAACGGCACCGTCGGCGCCGGCATGATCGTCGCCCAGCCTGTGGCTCATGGCACTGCCACTCACCATGGCAAACAGGCCCATGTCAGCACCGAGGAGCGCTCCCAGCGCTTCGGCCAACAACCGGCCACCGTGCTGTTCAGCGGCCTGTCGGGCGCCGGCAAGAGCACCCTGGCCTATGCCGTGGAGCGCAAGCTGTTCGACATGGGGCGTGCGGTGTATGTGCTCGACGGCCAGAACCTGCGCCATGACCTGAACAAGGGCTTGCCACAGGACCGTGCCGGGCGCACCGAGAATTGGCGGCGTGCGGCCCATGTGGCCCGTCAGTTCAACGAAGCCGGGATGCTGACCCTGGCGGCGTTCGTGGCACCGAGCGCCGAAGGGCGTGAGCAGGCCAAGGAGCTGATCGGCAAGGAGCGCTTGCTCACGGTGTATGTCCAGGCATCGCCGGCGGTGTGCGTCGAGCGTGATCCGCAGGGCCTGTACGCGGCCGGCGGCGATAACGTCCCGGGCGAATCCTTCCCCTATGACGTGCCGCTGAATGCCGATCTGGTGATCGACACCCAGGCCCTGTCGCTGGAAGAAAGCGTCAAGCAGGTGCTGGATCTATTGCGTAGCCGCAGCGCGATCTAAGCCCCAGGAAAAAGCCCGCAGTCGAGTGATCGGCTGCGGGCTTTTTTATTGGCTTGCCAGCGCAGAGGCCCTCAAGGCCGGCCTGGATATTCACGATGCAAGGTTTCCAGCAGCGCATCCTTGGCCAGCCACTGCTGGTTGATCCAGCCCTGGAATTCCTGGCGATAGGCCGTGTCCTGCTCGTAGTTCTTGCCAATGAACTGCGCTGGAATCTGCACTTCTGCAAAACGCACCACCACCTCATCGAGCCTGCCGCACAGCAGGTCCCAGAACCCGGGGCGACCGGCGGGGTAGTGGATGGTCACGTCGATGATCGATTGCAGTTGCTCGCCCATGGCATCCAGGACAAAGGCGATGCCGCCGGCCTTGGGCTTGAGCAGGTAGCGGAACGGCGATTGCTGCTGAGCGTGCTTGGCTTCGGTAAAGCGTGTGCCCTCGACGAAGTTGAAGATGCCCACCGGGTTGGCGCGAAACTTCGCGCAGGTGTTGCGGGTGGTCTCCAGGTCCTTGCCTTTCTTTTCCGGGTGCTTCTCCAGGTAGGCCTTGGAGTAGCGCTTCATAAAGGGAAAGCCCAGGGCCCACCAGGCCAGGCCGATCACTGGCACCCAGATCAGTTCCTGCTTGAGAAAGAACTTCAGCGGGCGAATGCGCCGGTTGAGCACGTACTGCAGCACCATGATGTCGACCCAGCTCTGGTGGTTGCTGGTCACCAGGTAGGAGTGCTGGTAATCCAGCCCTTCCAGGCCCTCTACCTGCCAGCGGGTGCGGCGTACCAGTTGCATCCAGGCCTTGTTGTTGCTGATCCAGGCCTCGTGGGTGTGGTTCATCAGCCAGTGGCTGATGCGCTGGGTGAGAGCGAAGGGCAGGGCCTTGAACAGCGCCACGCAGAACAGGAACGAGCACAGCAGGATGGTGTTCAGCGCCAGCAGCAGCGAGGCGATGATGCCGCGTACCGCGGCAGGTAGAAATTCCAGCATTTAGGTCAGATATCCATAGGGCGGTTGGCGGCTTGAATCGCGGTCAGGGCGATGGTGTAGACGATGTCGTCGACCTGGGCGCCCCGGGGCAGGTCGTTCACCGGCTTGCGCAGGCCTTGCAGCATCGGGCCCAGGCTCACGCAGTTGGCGCTGCGCTGTACCGCCTTGTGGGTGGTGTTGCCGGTGTTCAGGTCGGGGAACACGAACACCGTGGCCTTGCCCGCCACGGGGCTGTCGGGGGCCAGTTCCCGGGCGACGTTGTCATTGGCGGCGGCGTCGTATTGCAACGGGCCGTCGATCAGCAGCGAGCGTTGGCTTTCGTGGGCCAGGAGGGTGGCTTCGCGAACCTTCTGCACTTCCTCGCCGCTGGCCGAGTCGCCGCTGGAGTAGCTGATCATCGCCACCCGCGGGGTGATGCCGAAGGCTGCTGCCGAGTCGGCGCTCTGCAGGGCGATCTCTGCCAGTTCGCTGGCGCTGGGGTGCGGGTTCATCACGCAGTCGCCGTACACCAGCACCTGCTCGGGGAACAGCATGAAGAACACCGAGGACACCAGGGTGCAGCCCGGTGCAGTCTTGATCAGTTGCAGGGCCGGGCGGATGGTGTTGGCGGTGGAGTGCACCAGCCCGGAAACCAGGCCGTCCACTTCGTCCAGGGCCAGCATCACGGTGCCGATCACCACCGGGTCTTCCAGCTGCTGCTCGGCCATGGGGGCATTGAGGCTCTTGCTCTTGCGCAAGGCCACCATGGGCTCCACGTAGCGTTCGCGGATCAGGTCCGGGTCGAGAATCTCCAGGCCCTCGGGCAGTTCGATGCCCTGGGCCCGGGCCACCGCATGCACTTCCTCGGGCTTGGCCAGCAGCACGCAACGGGCAATGCCCCGGGCCTGGCAGATGGCGGCGGCCTGCACAGTCAGTGGTTCGCTGCCTTCGGGCAGCACAATGCGCTTGTCGGCCTGCTGGGCGCGCTGGATCAACTGGTAGCGGAACACCGCCGGTGTCAGGCGCATTTCCCGTGGGGTGCCGCAGCGCTGGTGCAGCCAGTTGGCGTCCAGGTGGCTGGCGACGAAGTCGGTGATGATTTCCGCGCGCTCGCGGTCATCGATAGGGATTTCCTTGTTCAGGCCATTGAGGTGGTTGGCGGTGTCGTAGGAACCGCTGCTCACCGAGAGCACCGGCAGCCCGGCGTTCAGGGCACCGCGGCACAGCTCCATGATCCGTGGGTCGGGCAGGGTGTCGCTGGTCAGCAGCAGGCCGGCCAGGGGCACGCCGTTGATTGCCGCCAGGCTCACGGCGAGGATGATGTCGTCGCGGTCCCCCGGGGTCACCACCAGCACGCCGGGCTTGAGCAGCTCCACGGTGTTGCGCATGGTGCGCGCGCAAATGATGATCTTGGTCATGCGCCGGGTTTCATAGTCCCCGGCGTTGAGTACCTGGGCGCCCATCAGCTCGGCCACATCGCGGGTGCGCGGGGCATTGAGCTCCGGCTGGAAGGGAATGCAGCCCAGCAGGCGGAAGTCACCGCTGCGCAGCAGGGGCGAGTGTTCCTTCAGGCGGGCGGAAAACGCCTCCATGCTCTCATCGGTGCGTACCTTGTTGAGGATCACCCCCAGCACTTTCGGGTCCCGCGGGCCGCCGAACAACTGTGCCTGCAGCTCGACCCGGCCGGACAGTTCGGTGAGCACCTCGTTTTCCGGCGCCGAGACCAGGATCACCTCGGCATCCAGGCTTTTCGCCAGGTGCAGGTTGACCCGCGCGGCATAGCTGGCGCTGCGGGTTGGCACCATGCCTTCAACAATCAGTACGTCCTTGCCGATGGCCGCCTGCTGGTAGAGGGCGATGATTTCTTCCAGCAGTTCATCCAGCTGGCCGTCGCCGAGCATCCGCTCGACATGGGCCAGGCCCAGGGGTTGCGGCGGTTTCAGGCCGTGGGTGCGGGCCACCAGTTCGGTGGAACGCTCGGGGCCGGTATCCCCCGGATGCGGCTGGGCGATGGGTTTGAAGAAGCCGACCTTGAGGCCGGCCCGTTCCAGGGTCCGCACCAGCCCGAGGCTGATGGAGGTCAGACCCACACCAAAATCGGTGGGCGCGATAAAGAAAGTTTGCATGCGGATTCTCGAAGGGTGCATGGCAAGGGCGACGGTCTTCTCTGGCCGTCTGCCGGATCGTCAGGCGCTAAGGTTATCGCTTCCGGGGGCTTGCGCGCACCAGCCGCAAGCAAAGGGCTGGCCTATTTTTTCCGCCCGCCGTTGCGGGTCCAGGACCCAGGCACGGGATTGCCAGGGCGGTTGGTGGCGCAGGTGCTGGGTGTGGCCACAGGACAGTTCGGCCACCCAGTGGCCGTCTTCATCCTGATGAAAACCGCAGATTATCGAGGTTGGTTGCACGTTCCGTTGGTCCGGGTTCCGTTCGCTTTCGAACGATTGCTTCGCTAAACTTGGACCTCTTCATTCTTATGTAAAAGGTCCCGCCCTCATGCTGATCGCCGCCAATAAGGCTGTCTCCATCGACTATACCCTCACCAACGACGCTGGTGAGGTCATCGACAGCTCTGCCGGCGGCGCCCCGCTGGTTTACCTGCAAGGCGCAGGCAACATCATCCCAGGTCTGGAAAAGGCCCTGGAAGGCAAGCAGGTCGGTGACGAACTGAATGTCTCCGTTGAACCTGAAGACGCCTACGGCGAATACGCTGCCGAACTGGTCAGCACCCTGAGCCGCAGCATGTTCGAAGGCGTTGACGAGCTGGAAGTGGGCATGCAGTTCCACGCTTCCGCTCCGGACGGCCAGATGCAGATCGTGACCATCCGTGATCTGGACGGCGACGACGTGACCGTCGACGGCAACCACCCACTGGCCGGCCAGCGCCTGAATTTCCAGGTCAAGATCGTTGCCATCCGTGACGCCAGCCAGGAAGAAATCGCCCATGGTCACGTCCATGGCGAAGGTGGTCATCACCACTGAGTTTCTGCGCTAAGCTCAAACTTGCTGGAAAGGCGCCCGAGGGCGCCTTTTTAGTCCGCGGCTTTTGGCTCTACTGTCGAGAGGCTGTTTTCTGTAAGAACACGGGAATTTGGAGTTCGTCATGAGTGCTTTTCACGACCTTAAACTGAAAGCCCTGGATGGTCAGGAACTGCCGCTCGCGCCCTTCAAGGGGCAAGTCGTGCTGGTGGTCAATGTCGCTTCCAAATGTGGCCTGACCCCACAATACGCGGCGCTGGAAAATCTCTATCAGCAGTACAAGGGGCAAGGGTTCAGCGTGCTGGGCCTGCCCTGCAATCAGTTCGCCGGGCAGGAACCGGGCACTGAGCAGGAGATCCAGGAATTCTGCAGCCTCAACTACGGGGTGAGCTTCCCCTTGAGTGGCAAGCTGGAGGTCAACGGTCCCGAGCGTCATCAGCTGTACCGCTTGCTGGCGGGCGAGGGTGCCGAGTTCCCGGGGGACATCACCTGGAATTTCGAGAAGTTCCTGTTGGGCAAGGACGGCCGGGTGCTGGCGCGATTCTCGCCGCGCACCGCTCCCGATGATCCGGCTGTGGTCCAGGCCATCGAGAAAGCCCTGAGCTGAACCCGTCTTGGGCACCCGTTTCACGCCGCTTCGATGCGGCGTTTTTGCTTCTAGATCACTTAAATCAATAATGCTGTGCAGTCCCTTCAGGGCAGAATATTATCCACATCATAAATGCGCCGAGGAGCTGTTCTCGGCGCAGCCTTGTGTGTCGATCATGGGCTCAAGCCCTTTCTGTCGGAGTGCCGCATGCCTGTTCAAGCCTTGTTCAAACCCTTTCAACTCGGCGCGCTGGAGTTGCCGACTCGCGTGGTGATGGCGCCCATGACCCGCTCGTTCTCCCCGGGCGGCGTGCCCAACTCCAAGGTCATCGAGTACTACCGGCGTCGTGCCGCTGCAGGTGTCGGCCTGATCATCACCGAAGGCACCACGGTCGGCCACCCGGCCGCCAATGGCTACCCCAATGTGCCGCAGTTTTACGGCGAAGCGGCCCTGGCCGGCTGGAAGAAGGTGGTGGATGCGGTGCATGCCGAGGGCGGCAAAATCGTTCCCCAGCTGTGGCACGTGGGCAATGTGCGGCGCCTGGGCACCGAGCCGGACGCCAGCGTGCCCGGTTACGGCCCGAGCGAGAAGTTCAAGGATGGCAAGCTGGTGGTGCATGGCATGACCCACCAGGACATCCAGGAGGTGATAGCGGCCTTCGCCCAGGCCGCCAAGGATGCCCAGAGCATCGGCATGGACGGCGTGGAGATCCACGGCGCCCACGGCTACCTGGTGGACCAGTTCTTCTGGGAAGGCAGCAACCAGCGTACCGATGAATATGGCGGCGACCTGGCCCAGCGTTCGCGTTTTGCCATCGAGTTGATCCAGGCCGTGCGTGCCGCCGTTGGCCCGGATTTCCCGATCATCCTGCGCTTCTCGCAGTGGAAGCAGCAGGACTACGAGGCGCGCCTGGTGCAGACCCCTGAGGCCCTGGCGGCCTTCCTCAAGCCGCTGGCGGACGCCGGTGTGGATATCTTCCACTGCTCGACCCGACGCTTCTGGGAACCGGAGTTCGAAGGCTCCGACCTCAACCTGGCGGGCTGGACTCGCAAGCTCACCGGCAAGCCCACCATCACCGTGGGCAGTGTCGGCCTGGATGGCGAGTTCCTGCAGTTCATGGTCAACACCGACAAGGTGGCGCAACCGGCCAGCCTGGAGAACCTGCTGCAGCGCCTGAACAACGAAGAGTTCGATTTGGTAGCCGTGGGCCGGGCCCTGCTGGTGGACCCGGACTGGGCGCAGAAAGTGCGTGACGGCCGCGAGCAGGACATCCTGCCGTTCAGCCGTGAAGCGCTGATGAGCCTGGTTTAACCGGTGTTTCCGGGCGGCGAGGGAGGCAACCCCCTCGCCGCACCTAGCCTGGGCGCTGGGGCGCCTGGCTCGACCGTGGCTGTCTTCAATGCTGCGTAGCCCTCAGTCGGCATCTGCTGGCAGGCGCTGCGCAACTGTTCCTCGAATTGCTCGATCACCCCTGCCCACCCCTGGCGGCTGGCATGTTGCCGGGCGTTGAGGCGTACCCGGCGCAGGGTCTCGGCTTCTTCCAGCAGCCAGCTGGCGGCATCGCAGAAGGCATTTTCATCCCCGGGCATGGCTAGCACCCCGTTGTAGCCATGGCGCATATGCTGGGCCGCCGCGGCCTGGTCGTAGGCCACCACCGCCAGCCCCGAGGCCAGGGCTTCGAGCACCACGTTGCCAAAGGTCTCGGTCAGGCTGGGAAACAGGAACACATCCCCCGAGGCATAGTGTGCCGCCAGCGCCTCGCCCCTTTGGCTACCGCAGAACAGCGCGTCGGGCAAGCTCTTCTCCAGCGCCCCGCGTTGCGGGCCGTCACCCACCACGATCAGCTGCATCCGCCGCTGTGGATAAGTGGCTTGCAGTTGTTCGAAGCAGCGCTTGAGCAGGCCGAGATTCTTCTCCGGGGCCAGGCGCCCGACATGGATCACCGCCAGGTCCTCAGGCCCCAGGCCCCAACTGGCGCGCAGCTCGGCGCGGCGCTTGGCCGGGTGGAACAGCTGGCTGTCGACCCCTCGGGACAACAGGGCCAGGCGTTCGAAGTGGCGACGCTCCAGTTCCAGGCGCTGGCTGGCGCTGGGCACCAGGGTCAGCTTGGAGCGGTTGTGGAACCAGCGCAGGTAGTGGGTCAGCAGGCGGGTCAGCAAGCCCAGGCCGTACTGGCTGGAGTACTGCTGGAAATTGGTGTGGAAGCCACTGACCACCGAAATGCCCAGGCGCTTGGCCGCGCGCAATGCCGACAAGCCCAAGGGCCCTTCGGTGGCGATATAGAGCACATCCGGGCGCTGGCGTTTCCAGCGCCGCAGCAGCTTGTGCATCGATGACTGGCCCCATTGCAGCCCCGGGTAGCCCGGCAACGGCCAGCCGCGACACAGCAGCAGCGCCTCGTCGCTGGGGCGGCTCTGATCGCACCCCTGGCGCGGGCGCACCAGTTCCACCTGGTGCCCGCGCGCGCGCAAGCCATCACAGAGGCGGCCAAGGGTATTGGCCACGCCATTGATTTCCGGCGGGAAGGTTTCGGTGATCAGGGTGATGTGCAGGGCTGTCGTCATGGCCTCAGTGTCGACCGAGGCCATGTCGTCATTGTGACGTGCCGATGATGGATTTATGACGTCCCGGCCCTAGCGAGCCGGCAGGTTCTCCACCCCGCGCTCACGCACCCAGAACAGCGTGGCCCCGGCCACGGCGGCCGGCATCATCAGGATATTGACGAAGGGAATCATCAGCGCCAGGTAGACGATGCCGCCGAAGCCCAGGCTCTGCCAGCGCTTTTCCCGCAGCCAGGCGAGCATGTCCTGCCAGCTCATCTTGTGGTTGTCCGCCGGGTAGTCGATGTACTGGATGGCCATCATCCAGATGCCGAACAGCAGCCACAGCGGCGCCGCCACCAGGTTCACCACCGGAATCAGCGAGAGGATGAACAGGCCGATGGCCCGGGGCAGGAAATAGCCCAGCTTGCGCATTTCCCGGGACAGGGTGCGGGGGATCATGGCCACCAGTTCGCCCCAGCTGAAGGCCGGGAAATCATCGCTGCCACGGACCACGGTTTCGACTTTTTCCGATAGAAAACCGTTGAACGGTGCGGCGATGATATTGGCCAGCATGGTGAAGCTGAAAAACACCATCAGCACCACCAGCACCATGAACAGCGGCCACAGGACGTAGCTGAGAAAGCTCAGCCAATCCGGCAGGGTGGGCATCAGGGCATCGATCCACAGGCTGAACTGATGGCCGGCAAAATAGATCAAGCCGACGAACAGCAACAGGTTCACCAGCAGCGGCAGGAGCACAAACAGGCGTAGGCCGGGACTGAGGATCAGCTTCAGTCCTTCACGCAGATATTGCGGGCCAGACAGTACGGGGGCGGGCATAGAAGGCTCCGGGCAGTAGGAAAACGCGCCGACCTTACCGGCTTTGCCGGAGCGGCGAAAGCTTGCTGAAGAGGTCGACATCAACGGTAACAAAGACCCTCTCAAATAGGTCGTCCAGGGATAGAGACCGCCTATGAGCTGGATTGTTAAACCGTATTTCCTTAATCTTCGCCTCCTCTATACGCTGCACCCATTATTTTTCGGGCGGACGAGTTCAAGCCTTCCCCAAGGTTTCGCCGTCCCTTTTTATTCCAGCCGGCAACCCGGCGTTCCGCGCCAGGGCACCCGGGCCGGTCGATAGGAGTGAGTCATGTCTGAAGTACGCCATTCGCGTGTGATTATTCTCGGTTCCGGCCCTGCCGGTTACAGCGCCGCGGTGTATGCCGCCCGGGCCAACCTGAAGCCGCTGCTGATCACCGGCATGCAGGCCGGCGGCCAGCTGACCACCACCACCGAAGTCGACAACTGGCCGGGCGACGTGCACGGCCTGACCGGCCCGGCGCTGATGGAGCGGATGCGCGAGCACGCCGAGCGCTTCGAGACCGAGATCGTCTTCGATCACATCAATGCCGTGGACTTCGCTGCCAAGCCCTACACCCTGACTGGCGACAGCGCCACCTACACCTGCGACGCGCTGATCATCGCCACGGGCGCCAGCGCCCGTTACCTGGGCCTGCCGTCGGAAGAGGCGTTCATGGGCAAGGGCGTGTCCGCCTGCGCCACCTGTGACGGTTTCTTCTATCGCAACAAGCCGGTGGCCGTGGTCGGCGGTGGCAACACTGCGGTCGAAGAAGCCCTGTACCTGGCCAACATCGCCAGCACCGTAACCCTGATCCACCGTCGCGATACCTTCCGCGCCGAGAAGATCCTGATCGACAAGCTGCATGCCCGGGTTGCCGAGGGCAAGATCATCCTCAAGCTCAATGCCAACCTGGACGAAGTCCTGGGCGACAACATGGGCGTGACCGGTGCGCGCCTGAAGAACAACGACGGCAGCTTCGACGAGCTGAAAGTCGACGGCGTGTTCATCGCCATCGGCCACACCCCGAACACCTCGCTGTTCGAAGGCCAGCTGACCCTCAAGGACGGCTACCTGGTGGTTCAGGGCGGTCGTGACGGCAACGCCACCGCCACCAGCGTCGAAGGCATCTTCGCTGCCGGTGACGTGGCCGACCACGTTTACCGCCAGGCCATCACCTCGGCCGGCGCCGGTTGCATGGCGGCCCTGGACACCGAGCGTTACCTGGACGGTCTGCAGAACGCTGCACACTGATTTCCAGGCAATAAAAAAACCGGCGCAAGCCGGTTTTTTTATGGGTGTTGCACTGTAGGAGCCGGCTTGCCGGCGAAGAGGCCCGCGAGGCCTGTGTAAAATTCCAGGACGCCTTCGCTGGCAAGCCAGCTCCTACACAAGCCAGCTCCTACAGGGTCGCGATCAGCGGCGGGTCAGAGGCTGGGCGCTGAACTTCACCCCGGTCAGGCCGTGGGCGATCAGCGCGCGGATATTGCCGTGGTCGCTGCCCTCGGGGGTGGCCAGCACCGAGCGGTAGTGCTCGCCGAATGCCAGCAGGGTTTCGGCGTCGCTCAAGCCTTCCAGCAGGGCCAGGCCCAGGGTCTTGCACGAGCCTTCGTTTTGCCCGGCGGCGTTTTCCACGCCACCGTTATTGAAGGCCTGGGGCTGGTAGTCGTAGCCGCTGGTGATAAAGGCCAGGGTTTCGGCAAAGAGGTGCTCGCCACTGTTCAGGCTGGCGCGCAGGGTATTCAGATCAGTCATGGGGTTTTCCTTTGGCGAACGCCGCTTGCTGTTCGGCGTTGGCTTCTTTCTGGTAGAGATTCTTCCACTCGGCGTAGGGCATGCCATACACCACTTCACGGGCGTCATCGAGGCTGACCTCGATCTGGCGTTCGTCGGCCTCGGCCTTGTACCACTTGGACAGGCAGTTGCGGCAGAAGCCGGCGAGGTTCATCAGGTCGATGTTCTGCACGTCCTTGCGGCTGTCCAGGTGGGCCACCAGACGGCGAAAGGCGGCGGCCTCGAGCTCCAGGCGTTGTTGAGGGGACATAAGACTCTCTGCACATAGAAGGATGGGAACAGCGGCAAGCTACAAGCGGCGAGCGGCAAGTCAAAGCAACTTGGCTTTTACTTGCCGCTGGCCGCTAGCGACTTGCCGCTAACGTGATGGATACCGATTCGGCGAAGCGCAAGGCGTGGGGCTTGTCGACTTCGACCTCGGCGTAGAGCACCGAGGTATTGCTCATCACCAGGTCCAGCAGCTCCTGGGTCAGGCGTTCGAGCAGGGCGAAGCGATTGCCTTCGACATGGGCAATGATCGCCTTGGTGATGGTGCGGTAGTTCAGCGCGTGGTCGATATCGTTGTCGCGCACGGCCTCTTCGGCGGCATAGAGGATGGTCAGGTTGATCAGCACATCCTGCTTGTTGAGGATCTCGTCCTCGTTGATTCCGATGTAGGTCCGCAGGAGCAGGTCCTTGACTCGGATGCGAGCCATTCCTGGCTGAAGTTGTGGCATTGCTACTTGCTCCGTCCAATCAATTGCAGGAATTCCTGGCGGGTGGTGCTCGATTCGCGAAAGGCGCCGAGCATCACCGAGGTGTGCATGGTGGAATTCTGTTTCTCGACACCGCGCATCATCATGCACATGTGCTTGGCCTCGATCACCACCGCGACGCCGGCGGCCTGGGTCACGCTGTGCACGGCATCGGCGATTTCCCGGGTGAGATTTTCCTGGATTTGCAGGCGCCTGGCGAACATATCGACGATCCGCGCGATCTTCGACAGCCCCAGCACCTTGCCGGTGGGAATATAAGCCACATGGGCCTTGCCGATGAAGGGCAGCAGGTGATGTTCGCACAGGGAATACAACTCGATGTCGGCGACTATGACCATTTCATCGCTGTCGGAGGCGAACAGCGCCCCGTTGACGATCTCCTCCAGCGACTGGCTGTAGCCGTGACACAGGTATTGCATGGCCTTGGCCGCGCGCTTGGGGGTGTCGAGCAGGCCTTCGCGCTCGGGGTCTTCGCCGAGGCCCTTGAGGATCTCGCGGTAGTGCTGGGGCAGGGAAAGGCTCATGCAAGGTCCTCGCGGGGGCCGGCTTACTTGACGTGCCGTCCGCCGTTGACGGTCAGGGTGGTGCCGGTGACATAGGGGTTGTCCAGCAGGTAGCGCAGGCTCTGGTAGATCACTTCGCAGCCGGGTTCGATGCCCAGTGCGGATTTGGCCAGGGCCTTGGCGCGGTACGCTGCGTCATCGTCGGGATTGAACAATAGCAGGGCCGGGGCGATGCCGTTGACCTTGATTGCTGGGGCGTATTTGGCCGCGAACGACAAGGTCAGGCTGTCCAGCCCGGCCTTGCTGGCGCAGTAGGCGATGTGCTTGCTGCTGCCCTTGCGGGTCACGTCGTCGCTGATGTGGATGATGTCCGCCGGGCTCGAGCGGCGCAGCAGCTCGGCGCAGTGCAGGTTGATCAGGTAGGGCGCGAGCATGTGCACGCTGAACATCCGGGCAAAGGTCGGGCTTTCCTGGCCCGGGCTTTCCTCCAGCCACTCCGAGGCATTGTGGACAATGGCCCGCAAGCGATCGGTGTGGTTTTGCACTGCGCTGATCAGGGCCAGGATGCCCGCTTCGCTGGACAGGTCGGCAGGCAGCAGGGTGGCGCCTTGTTCCCGCAGGCGCTGCAGGCCGGGGCGCTCGCTGCGGTAGGTGACGATCACTGGTTGCCCGTCCTCCAGCAGGCGCAGGGCGCAATGCAGGCCGACACGCTGGCTGGCGCCGGTGATCAGGATCGGGGCAGGGGAAGGGTTCATGGAGGGCTCGCATCGCGGGTAGGGGAAAACTATACCAGCGGGGAAGCTGTTGTGGCTGATGGGCTAAGAGCAAGGGCTTTGCTGGCAAGTGGAACGCCGGGCGGCGTTCCACTTGCCGGCGAATCACGGATTCTGCGTCGAAGGGGCACTCGGCAACACGCGCGCCGGTGTGCCGTTGAGCCAGTTGGCCAGCAGCCGGGTGGACAGCGGAATGAACAAGTAGACCATCAAGGGCGTCAGCGCCAAGGTGCTGACGAACACCCGCGGCAGCAGGCTCAGGTCGCCCAGCAGCGGGCCGAAGACGAAGTTGAACAGCAATGACACCGGGAAGAATGCCAGCCAGATGGCCACGGCCTGCTTCCAGCGTGGCGGGCGTTGTCCGGCGCCGCCGAACCAGCCGTCGATACCACTGACCCGATGCTCCGAAGGGTGGGCGAACAGGTCGCTGCCCCGGGCCAGCCAGGCGCTGCGCGAGGCGGAGTGTTCCCAGGCGTGCAGGGTGTGTTCGTCGGCGAAGCGGAAAATGATCTGGAATTCGTCGTCGTCGGGCGGTGGGGCCAGGACGCCGGAGCCCAGGTAGCCGGGAAAGTCGGTGGCCAGTTGCTCGCCTTCGCGCAGCCAGGCGATCAGGTCCTGGTAACGGCCGTCGGCAACGCGCCGGGCGACCATCAGGGTGACGGGTGAGGTAGACATCATGTATCTCCGTAAAACCAATGCGCTGCCTGGGTAAGGCAGGCGCTTGACGCGGCACCGGGGTGTTGGGCCGCGCCTGGAACAAGCAAGGATTATTCCTGATCGGCGCTTGTGCACCAACGGCAGCGGTCGGATTTTCCCGGGCTTGAAGCAATCGCACTCGAGGGGCGTTAGAATGGCGGCCATTTTTCCATCAGTGTTTTCTCCGCAGATGCCCGTTATCACTGAACTTGCCCCCGTCGCCAATGCCCTCGACCCGGTTCCTCAGGACGAGCTGTTTCCGATTCGCGAAGTGGCGCGCCTGACCGGCATCAACCCAGTGACTCTACGGGCCTGGGAGCGACGCTACGGTCTGATTCAGCCAACACGCACCGAAAGCGGGCATCGCCTGTATTCCATGCACGATGTTGAGGCGGTGCGGGAGATTCTCGGCTGGATCGAACGCGGCGTGGCGGTGAGCAAGGTCGGCAAGATACTGGCCAAGAACCGCACCGCCCAGGCCCAGCTCAAGGCGCCGCCGGACGAAGGCCTGCAAGGCGAATACGGCCAGTGGCGCGATCAATTGCAACTGGCGGTCAGCGCCTTCGATGAGCCGCAGTTGGAGCGTCTCTACGGGCAGATCTTTTCCAGCTACGCCCTGCCGGTGGTGTTTCAGCAGATCTTCCTGCCGTTCTGGAAGCAGCTGTTGCAGGAGCGGGATGCCTTCGGCCAGACCTGCGAGTGGCTGTTCCTGGATGGCTTTCTGCGGGCCCGGATCACTCAGCGGCGGTTGTTGCAGCAGGCCACCCAGACCCAACACCTGCTGCTCTGCGCGCTCAACCAGCAGTGTCGTGAACTGGAGTTGCTGGTGGCGGCGCTGCTGCTGGGCAACGACCAGCTGGGCGTGCGCCTGCTGGCGCCGGGAGCGCCACTGGAGGAACTGACCCTGGTCTGCGAAAAGCTCAAGCCGGTGGCCCTGGTGGTGTTCTCCAACCACGCACCGAGCGCGGAGTTGCCTCGGCGACTCAAGCGCCTGGCCTTGACCCTGGACTGTCCGTTGATGCTTGCGGGGGATGCGGCAGACCTGGCCCAGGACAGCTTCAGCGGCTCACCCGTGGCCTGCCTGGGCAACGACGGTCGGCTGCTGCACAAACGCCTGCGGCAGTTTCTCGGCGGTCACCTGGACACCTGAGTGCCTCAGGCATGCAGCGCCGGATGGGTATGCCGATGCTGCTGGAGGATGAACTGGCGCAGCCGCTCGGTTTCCTCGGCATCGCGCTGGTCCAGGCGATAGGCATAGAAGCCGGCTTCGGTCTGGCGCTCGAAACGCCCGTGCAGGGCAATCCGTTCGTAGCCTGAAGGGCTGAACCACTGGGCGAACTGCTTGGGTGGCCGGGTGTTGTTGCGGATTTCCAGCAACACGCCCTTGAACGACACTTCCCGGACCCACAGGCGCCCGGCCTGGCCCCTGACGTTTTCCAGGGCCACCGGCTGTTCCAGCGCCAGGCGCCAAGGGCGGATCATCGGCCCGTCCTCGAAAATGCTCGGCACCCCCAGGCGCAGGTGCAGGGCGTGGAATTCGTCCTCCACCAGCTGCAGCGGGAAGGTCATCTGCTGGTTGTCGAAATGCGCCTGGATGGTGACCTTGTCGTTGGCCGCCAGGCGGGTCAGCAGATCGCGCAGTTGCGAACCGCCATTGACCAGCAGGCTGGATGTGGCATCGCGCACATTGAGCTGCGGGTTGTGCTGCATGGTCCGGATGAAATCCAGTTCATCCTGGGTGAGGAGGGCGTCACGCTGCATGATGTGGCTCGAAGGATGAAAGACAGAACTGTGGGGAATACCCCTACAGACCACTAATTCCGTGATTTATTAGCGCCATTGGTCGCCTTGAGCGCGGCCAGTTCGGCCTGGGTCTCGGCCAACTGCTGTTCCAGCTGCTGCAGGCGCTGCTGCGCCCGGACCTGGACGCTGACGTCCTTTTGCACGCCGATGAAATAGGTCAGCTGATCGCTGTCGTTGAACACCGGGGTGATCGACAGTTCGTTCCAGAAGTGGCTGCCGTCCTTGCGATAATTGCGCAGCACTTCGCGGCACGGCCGCCGTTCGCTCAGGGCCTGGCGGATCGCTGCCAGCGCCGCCTGGTCGCGATCGCCCGACTGCAGGAAGCGGCAATCCTGGTACAGCACTTCATCGGCGCTGTAGCCGGTCAGGCGTTCGAACGCCGGGTTCACGTAGATCACTATGTTGTCTTCGCCTTCCTGCTCGGCGACCACAATCCCGTCGTTGGAGGCGTCGATCATCCGTTGCAGCAGATGTGCGTTGATCATCCCGATATTCCATTGTCGATCAGCAGGTGCTGGATTCTAAGGCATGCCTGTGCGCTGTCCACCGGCACTTTTGCCGGTGGTGAACAGCAGAGGCCGGATTCTACTCCGTAGCTGGTAATATCCCAGCCTTTCACTCAGGTTCAGGAACAGTTTGATGAAAGTCGCCATCCTTTCCGGCTCGGTGTACGGCACGGCTGAAGAAGTCGCCCGGCACGCCGCCAAGCTCCTCAACGCTGCGGGCCTCGAGGCCTGGCACAACCCGCGGGCAAGCTTCGCCGAACTCCAGGCCTTCGCCCCAGAGGCCCTGCTGGCCGTGACCTCGACCACCGGCATGGGCGAGCTGCCGGACAATTTGCAGCCGCTGTACTCGAGCATCCGCGATCAACTGCCCGCTGCCTGGCGTGGCTTGCCGGGGGCGGTGATCGGCCTGGGGGATTCCTGCTACGGCGATACCTTCTGTGGCGGCGGCGAGCAGATGCGCGAGCTGTTCGGCGAGCTCGGCGTGCGTGAGGTGCTGCCGATGCTGCGCCTGGACGCCAGCGAAAGCGTGACCCCGGAAACTGATGCCGAGCCCTGGCTGGCCGAACTGATCAGCGTTCTGCGGGGCTGACCGGCATTTCCCGCAGCAGCGCCAGCCAGGCTTGCGCTGCCCGGGACAGATAGGCGCCCTGGCGCCAGATAAAGGCAATGTCCCAGCGCAGGTAGCTCGGCGCTTTCAGCGTCAGGCGCACCACCCCCGGGCGCACCAGGCCGCGGGCCACCACGCTGGGCAGCAACACCACGCCTTGACCTGCGGCCACCAGCGCCGCGAGAAAGTCCGCCTGGCCGCTGCGCCCTCCTTCCCTGGGGGTGAACCCCAACTGTTGGCAGGCCTGCAGCAGCCGATCGTTGAGCACGAAACTGCGCTGGTAAAGCAGGAAGGGCGTGTCCGCCAGTTCCTCCAGGCGCACCTGGGCGTTCATCGCCAGCGGGTGATCGGCGGGCAGCAGGGCGTCCAGCGGTTCATCGCAGAAGGGCTGGTAGGCGAAAGCCGGGTCCTTGGGGGTCAGGCTGCCGCCCAGTTCCAGCTCGCCGTTGCGCACCGCCTGTTCCACATTCAGGCTGCCGCCTTCGAGCAACTGCACCTGGATATTCGGGTAGCGCCGACGGTATTCGGCAAAGCGGCTGGCGAATAGCGCGTCGCTGCCCAGCAGCGGCAGGCCCAGGCGCAGTTCGCCGCGGGCCAGGTGGCTGAGGTCATCCAGTTCGCTTTGCAGTTCGTTGCGCAGGCGCAGCATGTCCTCGCCCCGTTGCAGCACCACCTGGCCGGCGGCGGTGAGGTGAATATGCGAGCCCTGGCGCTCCAGCAAGGGCGTACCCAGGCTCTGCTCCAGCTGGGCGACCTGCTTGCTCACCGCTGACTGGCTGATGTGCAGGGTCTTGGCCGCCTGGGTGAAACCGCCCTGGCGAATCACTTCGACAAAGCTGCGCAGTTGCTTGAAATCCATGGTCTTGATTCCAGATTGGAATGGCTGCCAGTCTAACAATTCGCTTCGGTAATGCGGGGGGCTTTTCTAAAATAGGGCCCTTAGAGGAACCCCCATGAACTTCACGAGCGTTAAATGCCTGGGCCGCCTGCTGGTCGAGCTGGCGGTGCTGTTGGCGATCTATTTTCTCGGCTGCCAACTGGCTGCCTGGCTGCCCTGGCCGATTCCCGGCGGGGTGGTCGGCCTGGCGCTGTTGCTGCTGGCCTTTGCCCTGGGCTGGGTCAAGCCGGCGGCGCTGCAACTGGGCGCCGGCCTGCTGATGGCGGAAATGCTGCTGTTCTTTATCCCGGCGCTGATGAGCCTGCTGGACTACGGCAGCCTGCTGCGCCAGGAAGGCTGGCGCATTCTGCTGGTGATTGGCTTCAGCACTCTGCTGGTGATGCTGGTGACCGCCCTCACCGTGGAATGGGTGTGCCGCTGGAGAGTCCGCCATGACGCTTGAACCCATGCCGATGTTCTGGCTGGCCCTGACCCTGGGAGCCTATCTGTTCAGCCGCTGGATCTACCGGCGCAGCGGGCGCTACCTGCTGTCGCCGCTGATCCTGGTGCCGGCCCTGCTGCTGGCGGTTGCCGTGCCACTGCACACCGCCTATGCCGAATACGCCGCCAACACCCACTGGCTGATGGGCGTGCTGGGGCCGGTCACCGTGGCCTTCGCGATTCCCATCTGGCAGCAGCGACACCTGCTGATGCGCCATTGGTCGGCGCTGTTGCTGGGCATGCTGGCCGGCAGCGCGGCGTCCATCGGCAGTTCCTTCGGCCTGGCCAAGGCCCTGGCCCTGGACAGTTCGGTGACCCTGTCGCTGCTGCCGCGCTCCATTACCACGCCGTTCGCCATGCCCCTGGCGCACGACCTGGGCGGGGTGCCCGAGCTGACGGCAATCTTCGTGATGTTCACCGGGGTCTTCGGCGCGGTGCTTGGTGGCCTGCTGCTGCGCTGGTTGCCACTGCGCAGCGCTCTGGCTCGGGGCGCGCTGTTTGGCGTGGGGGCCCATGGCGCCGGGGTCAGTCGGGCCCATGAAGTGGGCGGCGAGGAAGGTTCGGTGGCCGGCCTGGTGATGGTCCTGACCGGGCTCCTCAACCTGTTCGCCGCGCCCTTGCTGGCGTCGATGCTTTGACGTCAAAGCCGCGGGCCAGAGCTGTTTTTGCGCCTGACCCGCTGGGTCATCAAGCTGGCTGCCAATGCAACTCCAGAGCGTCTGCGGGCTGACTAGACTCTGGGGGTCCTCTGTTCCTATAACAACCATCACCGAGGTCCCTGCCGTGAGCCTAGCCCCCGTTCCCGCGACACCCAGCGTCAAGAAACAGGTCAGCGCCATCGAATGGCAAACCCGCCTGGACCTGGCGGCCTGCTATCGCCTGGTGGCGATGCACGGTTGGGACGACCTGATCTTCACCCACATCTCGGCCAAGGTGCCGGGCACCGATGATTTCCTGATCAACCCCTTCGGCATGATGTTCCACGAGATCAGCGCCTCCAGCCTGGTGAAGGTCGACCAGGCCGGCAACAAGCTGATGGACAGCCCCTACGAAATCAATCCGGCGGGCTACACCATCCACAGCGCGGTGCATGCCGCACGCCACGATGTGCTGTGCGTGCTGCACACCCACACTGCCGCCGGGGTTGCGGTGTCGGCGCAGAAACAGGGGGTGCTGCCCATCAGCCAGCAGTCATTGTTCGTGCTTTCGAGCCTCGGCCAGCATCCTTATGAGGGCGTGGCGCTGAACCCCGAGGAGAGGGTCCGCTTGCAGGCCGACCTGGGCGACAACAGCTTCCTGCTGCTGCACAACCATGGCCTGTTGACCTGCGGCGCGAGCATCGCCGACACCTTCCTGATGATGTTCACCTTCCAGCGCGCCTGCGAGATCCAGGTGCTGGCGCAGAACGGCGGGGCCGAACTGATTAGCATCCCGACCTCGATCCTGGCCGGGGCCAAGGCCATGATCGCCGGCGTTACCCGCAGCGCCCAGGGCATGGGCGGCGCCCTGGCCTGGCCCGCCCTGCTGCGCAAACTCGATCAATTCTCCCCAGGCTATGAACTCTGATGCCAATTGCCGAGATTCCTCTGTGTGTCTGGCGTACCCGTGGGCATGACCTCATGTTCCGTGGCCAGCACATTCGTTATTGGGTGGCGGGGCAAGGAGAGCCGCTGCTGTTGATTCATGGTTTCCCCACGGCCAGCTGGGATTGGCATTACCTGTGGGAGCCTTTGGCGCGACGCTATCAGGTGATCGCCTGCGACATGCTCGGCTTTGGCGATTCAGCCAAGCCGCCGGAGCACGACTACAGCCTGTTGGAACAGGCGGACCTGCAGCAGGCGCTGCTGGCCCATCTGCAGATCACCGAGCCGGTGCACCTGCTGGCCCATGACTACGGCGACAGCGTCGCCCAGGAATTGCTCGCCCGCTACTATGAAGAGCGCATCGACATTGCCAGCTGCGTGTTCCTCAACGGCGGCCTGTTCCCGGAAACCCACCGTCCGGTGCTGGCCCAGAAGCTGTTGCTCAGCCCCCTGGGCTGGATGCTCGGGCGCACGTTCAACCGCCAGGGGCTGGCCAAGAGCTTCCGCCAGATCTTCGGCCCCCAGAGCCGCCCCAGCGAGTCGGTGCTGGATGACTTCTGGAGCCTGGTGCAAAGCCGCAACGGGCCACGCATCCTGCACAAGCTGATCAGCTATATCCCCGAGCGGAGAGCGCAGCGTGAACGTTGGGTCAGCGCCATGCAGCGTGGCGCAGTGCCGCTGCGGGTGATCGATGGCGCCCGCGACCCGATCTCCGGGGCGCACATGGTGGAGCGCTACCGGCAATTGATTCCCGAGCCGGACACGGTGCTGCTGTCAGAGATCGGCCATTACCCGCAGATCGAGGCACCGCTGCTGGTGCTCAAGCATTACCTGGGGTTTCGTGAACGCCTGCTGACGCCGCCGCGCCAGGCGGTCGGTTCCTGAGCCGGCGCGCCAACCGCTCAAGGTCGCCGGTTCAAGCGCCACCTTGAGCGGTTGGGACGACTATCCCGCTGTCTTATCGAACACCATTCAGGCCTGGGCCTGTTTCTTGTGAGCGGCGCGCGCCTGCCCGACACTCGAACCCTTGTCCAATGCCCCTGCTGGAGTTCGGTATGAATGAATCTGTGCGTTTCGAAGACAAAGTAGTGATAGTCACCGGAGCCGGCGGGGGCCTGGGACGGGCCCATGCAATGCTGTTCGCCAAACATGGGGCCAAGGTCCTGGTCAACGACCTGGGCGGTTCGGCCCAGGGCGAAGGCGCCAGCGCCTCGGCCGCCGATCGGGTGGTGGCGCAGATTCGCGAGGCTGGTGGTATCGCCGAGGCCAACCACGACTCGGTGACCGATGGCGACAAGATAGTGCAGAACGCCCTGGATGCCTTTGGCCGGGTGGATGTGCTGGTCAACAACGCCGGGATCCTGCGCGACAAGACCTTCCACAAGATGGACGACAGCGACTGGGACCTGGTGTACCGGGTGCATGTCGAGGGTGCCTACAAGGTCACCCGCGCCGCCTGGCCGCACCTGCGGGACCAGGCCTATGGCCGGGTGATCTTCACCGCGTCCACCTCGGGCATCTACGGCAATTTCGGCCAGTCCAACTACGGCATGGCCAAGCTCGGCCTCTATGGCCTGACCCGCACCCTGGCGATCGAGGGGCGCAAGAACAATATCCTGGTCAACGCCATCGCCCCCACCGGCGGCACGCGGATGACCGAGGGGCTGATTCCGCCCCAGGTGTTCGAGCAGCTCAAGCCGGAACTGGTGAGCCCCCTGGTGGTGTACCTGGGCAGTGAGCAGTGCGAGGAAACCTCGGGCCTGTTCGAGGTCGGCGGCGGCTGGATCGGCAAGGTGCGCTGGGAGCGCAGCCTGGGTGCCGGTTTCGATCCGCGCCAGGGCTTCTCGCCGGAAGACGTGGCGGCCCATTGGCAGCAGATCTGCGATTTCGACGGGGCAGCGCACCCCAGGGACAATATCGAGGCGCTGAAGGAGATGATGCAGAATCTGCAAAAATACACGCTTTGAAACATTCCCCCAGCGTCCTGTTGCAAGGGACGCACGGGCCTTGCCGAGGGGCCTTGAGCGATGTGCTCCAGGCCCTTGCCGACGCTTGAGAGGCGGCGGTTTTACTCCCGTGGCGTTCGTCACTATGCTCGACGCTTGTCGAACCTGCAGGGAGTTCTGCGCATGTATGAATCAAAGGACCAGCCGGTACTGTCGCGGCTGCTGTTTATCCGCCGCCTGTGCCTGCACGGCCTGGTGGTGCTGGCGCTGATTGTTTTCTCGGTACTGCTGGGGATCAGCGGCCTGCTGTACTTCGAGCAGGATATTTCCTTCCATGACGCGCTCTACGACGCGGCCATGATCCTGGGCGGAATCGGCCCCATCAATATGCCGCAAACCCCCGGTGGCAAGCTGTTCTTCGCCACTTACGGGCTCTACACCAACCTGGTTTTCGCCGCCACCCTGGGGCTGATCCTGTCGCCGGTGGCGCACCGCCTGCTGCACAAGTTCCACTATGACGATGAGGATGAACGCCAGGCCTGAGCGCGCTTCGATCCAGTTCTTGCAGGCATAAAAAAGGCCGCTGCAAGAGCAGCGGCCGAAGTAAGACGTTAGATCAAGGAGCTACAAAATCAACGTCGGTGAACCTGGGGGGGTGGCCTGCAGCGAAGCACTGCACACCGCCTGGAAATCTGTGTCGAGAAACCCTCGCGGCCGAAGCTTCGCGGCAGTGGCGCTGGGCCGTTTTCCCTGACTGCGAAACAAGAATAAGCCCTGGCCCACGCAGGAAAAATAGCGAATCAGGACAAGGACTGTTACAGCCTGAGCAACAGTGGTGAGTGGGGCGTGCTGCTTCAGGGCAGCAGCCAGTGCTGGTTGCTGCAGGGGCGGTCGGAGCTGGCCTGCGAAGCCCTGAGTCGGGTGCTGCGGCATTTTCGCGGGCCCCAGGCCCTGGGCTTGATGGCCTGAGCTGCGGCGATTATTCAGACGGCGGCTGATAGCCCATGCGCCAGCTGGCGTTGGCGCAGGCCGCCAGCAGGCGCTGCGCCGCCGGGCCCTGTTCGTCGGCATGGAACAGCGAGGTGGGCCCGACCACCGTCAGCACCGCAGCGATCTTGCCGGTGGCATCGAATACCGGTGCCGACAGCGCATCCACCCCGGGCATCAACAGACCATGCACATGGTGCAGGCCGCGCTGGCGGATCTGCTCGGCCAGGGCGTCGTGCGCCTTGGCATCGGCCAGGGCATGGGGCTTGCCGGCCTGCAGTTCGAGCTGGCGCAAGTCGAGGGTTTCCCGCTGCGGCAGGTAGGCGTTGAACACCAGCCCGGTGGACGAGGAGAGCAGCGGCAGCACCGAACCCAGCTGGGTGACCACCGTCACCGCGCGCACCGCTGGCTCGATATGCACCACAGTGGCGCCCTGATTGCCCCACACCGCGATGAAACAGGTTTCGTTGAGTTCGTCCCGCAGTTCCGCCAGGGGCAGGGCGGCGACCCGCAACACATCCATGCTGCCCAGCGCCGCCAGGCCCACCCGCAGGGCTTCACGGCCCAGGCCGTAATGGTTGGTGGCGCTGTTCTGCTCGGCGAAACCGCTGGCGATCAGGGCCTGCAGGTAACGGTGAACCTTGCTCGCGGGCATTTGCACGTGTTCGGCCAGGCGCGACAGCGAGGTGGCCGGCGACAGTTCGGCCAGGGCCTTGAGGATGTCGGTGCCGACTTCGGCCGAGCGGACTTTCTGTTTCGCGGTGCTGTCGCTGCTGCTGCGCGGCTTTTCCATGGAGGTGTTGGGGTCCCGTGACAAGTGGCGGTCTTTATAGCTTGACGCTCCTGGGCAATCAAATTACGTTATGCGTAATTGGATTACGATAAAAATAACCCAGGCGTGCCGATAACTCTTGTGAAGGAGTGGTGGGCCCCTGCCTACTCCAACTTCCAGGAGGCTCCATGAACCTCGATTCCTCGGCGTCGGCCCTCAGCTACCAATCCGGCTTCGACAATGAATTTGCCAGCGAAGCCCTGCCAGGCGCACTGCCGGTCGGCCAGAACTCTCCGCAAAAAGCCCCTTACGGCCTGTATGCCGAACTGTTTTCCGGCACCGCCTTCACTATGATCCGCAGCGAATCCCGGCGCACCTGGATGTACCGTATCCAGCCCTCGGCCAAGCACCCGGCGTTCACCAAGCTGGCGCGCCAACTGGCGGGCGGCCCGCTGGGCGAGGTCACCCCTAACCGGCTGCGCTGGAACCCCCTGGCCATGCCCAGCGAGCCCACCGATTTCATCGACGGCCTGGTGGCCATGGTGGCCAACTCCCCGGCGCAGAAGCCGGCCGGTATCAGCGTCTACCACTACCGCGCCAACCGCTCCATGGAGCGAGTGTTGTTCAATGCCGACGGGGAAATGCTCCTGGTGCCGGAGCTGGGTCGCCTGCGGATCGTCACCGAGCTGGGCATCCTCGACCTGGAGCCGCTGGAAATTGCCGTGCTGCCCCGGGGCCTGAAATTCCGTATCGAACTGCTGGACCCGCAGGCCCGTGGTTATGTCGCCGAGAACCACGGTGCACCGCTGCGCCTGCCGGACCTCGGGCCGATTGGCAGCAACGGCCTGGCCAACCCGCGGGATTTCCTCGCCCCGGTGGCCCACTACGAAGACCTGCGCCAACCCACCCGCCTGGTGCAGAAGTACCTGGGCGAGCTCTGGGGCTGCGAGCTCGACCATTCGCCGCTGAACGTGGTGGCCTGGCACGGCAACAACGTGCCCTACAAATATGACCTGCGCCGTTTCAACACCATCGGCACCGTCAGCTACGACCATCCGGACCCGTCGATCTTCACCGTGCTCACTTCGCCCACCAGCGTGCCGGGCATGGCTAACCTCGACTTCGTGATCTTCCCGCCGCGCTGGATGGTGGCCGAGAACACCTTCCGTCCACCATGGTTCCACCGCAACCTGATGAATGAGTTCATGGGCCTGATCCAGGGCGCCTACGACGCCAAGGCCGAAGGCTTCCTGCCCGGCGGTGCCTCGTTGCACAGCTGCATGAGCGCCCATGGCCCGGACGGCGAGACCTGCACCAAGGCGATCAACGTCGAGCTGCAACCGGCGAAGATCGACCAGACCATGGCCTTCATGTTCGAGACCAGCCAGGTGCTGCGTCCCAGCCAGTTCGCCCTGGAGTGCCCGGAGCTGCAGAACGACTACGATGCTTGCTGGGCTTCGCTGCCCGTCACCTTCAACCCGAATCGGAGATAATTCATGACCTTGCCCACCATCACCCGCAGTTGGGTCGAGTCTGCCAACGGTCACCCCGACTTCCCGTTGCAGAACCTGCCCCTGGGTGTCTTCAGCAGCCAGGGCTCGGCACCGCGCAGCGGCGTGGCCATTGGCGAGCACATTCTCGACCTGGAAGCGGCGCTGGCCGCCGGCCTGTTCGAAGGCCCGGCCCAGGCCGCGGTGGAGGCGGCCCGTGGTGGCCAGCTCAATGCCTTCTTCGAACTGGGGCGCCCGGCGCGGGTAGCCCTGCGTGAACGCCTGCTGGAACTGCTGGGCGAAGGCAGCAGCCTGCGCGGCAAGATCGAGGCCCAGGGTGCGCAACTGCTGCCGCTGGCGGCGGACTGCCAGATGCACCTGCCGGCGAAGATCAACGACTACACCGACTTCTACGTGGGCATCGAGCACGCGCAGAACGTCGGCAAGCTGTTCCGCCCCGACAACCCGCTGCTGCCCAACTACAAGTACGTGCCAATCGGCTACCACGGCCGTGCCTCGACCATCCGTACCTCCGGTACCGAGGTGCGCCGGCCCAAGGGCCAGACCTTGCCGGCCGGGCAGACTGAGCCGACCTTCGGCCCCTGCGCACGCCTGGACTACGAGCTGGAACTGGGCATCTGGATCGGCCAGGGCAATCAGCTGGGCGAACCCATCGCGATTGGCGACGCCGCCGAGCATATTGCCGGTTTCTGCCTGCTCAACGACTGGTCGGCGCGGGATATCCAGGCCTGGGAATACCAGCCGCTGGGGCCGTTCCTGTCCAAGAGTTTCATCACCAGCATTTCGCCCTGGGTGGTGACTGCCGAAGCCCTGGAACCCTTCCGCCGCGCCCAGCCGCCGCGCCCTGAAGGCGACCCGCAACCGCTGCCCTACCTGCTGGACAAGCGCGACCAGGCCGCTGGCGGTTTCGATATCGAGCTGGAAGTGCTGCTGATCACCCAGGCCATGCGCGAGCAGGGCCTGCCGGCGTACCGCCTGACCCTGAGCAACACCCAGTACATGTACTGGACCGTGGCCCAGATGGTGGCACACCACAGCGTCAACGGCTGCCAGTTGCAGGCCGGCGACCTGTTCGGCTCGGGCACCTTGTCCGGCCCGCAAAGCGACCAGTTCGGCAGCCTGCTGGAGATCACCGAGGGCGGCAAGAAACCGATCGAACTGGCGTCCGGCGAGGTGCGCAAGTTCCTTGAAGACGGCGACGAGATCATCCTGCGCGGGCGTTGCCGCCGTGAAGGTTTCGCGTCCATCGGCTTCGGCGAATGCCGCGGCACTGTGCAGCCGGCCCGCTAAGAGGAGCGCCTGATGCAGCTCTATACCTACTACCGTTCCACCGCGTCCTACCGGGTGCGCATCGCCCTGGCCCTCAAGGGCCTGGGCTACGAAGCCATCCCGGTCAATCTGCTGGTGCCCAAGGGCGGCGCCAACCGCCAGCCGGAATACCTGAGCATCAACCCTCAGGGCCGGGTGCCGGCGCTGCGTACCGAGGAAGGCGAGCTGCTGATCCAGTCGCTGGCGATCATCGAGTACCTGGAAGAGCGTTATCCACAGGCACCGTTGCTGCCCGAGGACTTGATCGGCCGCGCCCGGCAACGGGCGGTGGCGGCGATCATCGGTTGCGACGTGCATCCGCTGCACAACTCCAGCACCCAGAACCTGCTGCGTGAATGGGGGCATGAAGAGGCGCAGTTGCTGGTGTGGATCGATCACTGGATCAGCCAGGGCCTGGCCGCCCTGGAGCAACTGATCGGTGATGAAGGTTTCTGCTTTGGCGCAGAGCCGGGCCTGGCGGATGTGTTCCTGATTCCCCAGCTGTATGCCGCCGAACGCTTCAAGGTGTCGCTCGAAGACTACCCGCGGATTCGTCGTGTGGCCGCCCTGGCGGCCGCCCATCCGGCGTTCCAGGCGGCGCACCCGGCCAACCAGCCCGACACTCCGGCCTGACCCCGCTGCGCTGCCCCGGTTCCCGGGGCAGCGTTGCATCTGCATCAACAGCGCCCCGCAACGGGGCCTGAGCGGTCACCCCGGGTGACCGGTGCAATAGCGCTGCGCATAACCATAAAAAATCGAACAGGTACTTGCGATGCACAATCAGATTGCCAGCTTTCGCGCGGCGCTCGACGCCCGCCCCGTGTCCCGCTATCAGTGGTTGCTCCTGCTGCTACTCGCCTTGCTGTTGGTCACCGACGGCTACGACGCCCAGGTGCTGGGTTATGTGGTGCCGGCCCTGGCCCAGGACTGGGGCCTGGAGAAATCCGCCTTCGGCCCGGTGTTCAGCGCCAACCTGCTGGGCCTGACCCTGGGCTCGCTGCTGGTGACGCCCCTGGCCGACCGCTTCGGCGTGCGCCGTATCTTGCTGTGCTGCGTGCTGATCTACGCCAGCCTGACCCTGCTGATGGTGTTCGCCACTTCCCTGAACAGCCTGATGGCCGCGCGGTTTATCTGCGGCATCGGCATGGGCGGGGCGATGCCCAGCGCCATGGCGCTGATGTCCGAATACTCGCCGCCGCGCCTGCGCACCCTGATGGTGACCCTGGCGGCCTGCGGTTTCTCGTTCGGCGGTGCTGCCGGTGGTTTTGTGGCCGCTGGTTTTATCGATCGCTTCGGTTGGGAGGCAGTATTCCTCGCCGGAGGGGTGACACCGCTGCTGCTGTTTCCCTTCCTGCTCTGGCGCTTGCCCGAATCCCTGCCACGCCTACTGCGGGATGCGCCGCCCTATGCACGGCTGCGCAAGGTCAGCGCACAGATGCTCCCAGATTGGCAGCCACCGGCGGCAACCCTGGAGGCCAGCGAGCAGCAGTCCACTAGCCAGTTCACGGTACTGGAACTGTTCCGCCAGGGTTATGCGCGCCCGACGCTGCTGATCTGGTCGACTTTTTTCGTCAGCCTGATCCTGCTGTATTTCATGATCAGCTGGCTGCCGAGCCTGCTGCTGGAAAGCGGCCTGGCC
Organism: Pseudomonas sp. NFXW11; assembly: GCF_049887815.1. Classification (NCBI taxonomy): domain Bacteria; kingdom Pseudomonadati; phylum Pseudomonadota; class Gammaproteobacteria; order Pseudomonadales; family Pseudomonadaceae; genus Pseudomonas; species Pseudomonas sp. NFXW11. The sequence continues at coordinate 93,607 of NZ_JAGEKI010000013.1, forward strand.
TTGAAACAGGCCAACCTGGTGACCTCGATGTTCCTGTTTGCCGGCACCCTGGGGGCGATCTGCATGGCCTGGATCGCCGATCGCCTGCAGCGCAAGGTGCGCCTGCTGGCGGCGGTGCTCACGGGCGCCGCGCTGTGCACCGTGCTGCTGGGGCTGAACCACGACAATCCGCGCTACCTGGTGCTGTTCGTGTTTGCCGCGGGCTTCTGCATCATCGGCGGGCAACTGACCCTGAATGCTTTCGCCAGCAACTTCTACCCGGCCCAGGTGCGCGCCACCGGCACCGGCTGGGCGCTAGGGGTGGGGCGCTTCGGTTCGATCCTCGGCCCGCTGTTCGGCAGCCTGCTGCTGGCGATGCATATTCCGGTGCAGCAGATTTTCTTCTTCTGCGCGATTCCGGCCCTGCTGGCGGCGTTGCTGATTATCCAGGTAAGGGCACCGTCGCAGGCGCCTGCGGACAGTGCAGCAACAGAACCGCAACTGCAGGCGCCACTCAAGCCCTGACCGGGTTCCGGGTCAGCGTGCCAGGTGCTTGATCATCGGCACGCAGGCCAGGGTCAGGCCCCGGGGCGACTGGTACTGGGCGATGCGCTCACCGACAAAGCCGCAATGGCGATAGAAGTCCGCGGCGTTCAGGGTCGAGTCCAGAATCAGGTGCGACAGGCCGGCTTGCAGGGCTTGCTGCTCGAGGTAGCTCATCATCTGCCGGCCGAGGCCTTGGCCCATGCAGGCCGGATCGACGAACACCGCGTCGACCTGGCCCGACGCCAGGTCGAGCATGCCGCTGGCCCTGACCTGGCCTTCGACCACCGCCACATGCCCGGTCTGTTCCAGCACCTCGATGAAGTAGTCCCCCAGGCTGCCGGCGGTCCAGACTTGCAGGTCGGCGGCGGGGTAGTGGCCGCTGCACTGATGAAGGATGGCCTGGTTGCGAATGTCGAAGACCCGCTGTGCGTCGCCGGCCTGAGCTTTTCTGATGAGCATTGGGTACCCGTTCCTTGGTGTTAGCCGCCCATCCTGCCAGAGTTCTGGCGGGGTTGTCATACGGCCCTGGCCTGGATCAGCAGCAGCCCCCAGCCGGTCGACAGGGTGCCGTCGGATGCTTGCAGATGCTCTGTGGCGTCGTGCAATTCATTTTTCATCAGGCGTTGATTGGCCGGCGTCAGTCGATCCAGGTCGTAGGTGTCTCCCAGGGAGTTCCATAGTTCCTCGAAGGTCGGCGTCCAGGGCAGGTCCAACTCCTCGAAGTGCAGCCCGGTGAAGTGCTGGCTCAACAGCTCCCGCCAGCCACGCTCCGACTGCGCCCGTGGGTCTACCAGGGGCAGGTGGGCCAGTTGGTCGCGCCGGGCAGCCGCACGGAATACTTGCAGGTAATGCTGGCCCAGTTCCCCGAGGAGGAATTCCCGCCCGACCACTGCTGACAGCCGGCCGCCCGGGACCAGCACCCGATGAATCTCCTGCAGAACCTGATCGATATCGCTCATGAGCATTAGTGCCAAGTGGGAAAGCACCGCATCGATGCTGGCGCTGGCGAGGGACAGGGATTGCGCCCGCTCCTCAAGCAGCAGGCCTCGGCCCGCCAGGCGACGCTGCGCGGCCTGCAGTTCGGTAGCGCTCATATCGACGCCGAGCAACTGGGCTCTGGGGTGCTGCCTGGCCAGCCGCTCGAGCAGGAAACCGTCGCCGCAACCCAGGTCCAGTACCCGAGCATCAGGTCGCAGGGCATCGAGTGTGGCTGCCAGCATGTCGTAGGAGCAACCGCGTCCCGCCAGGCGCAACTCGGCAAAGGCCGGCGGGGTGGTGCCGGGGCGGCGCTGGTGGAAATCCTGGAGAAAGCGTTCGGCACTGTTCATGCTTTTTCATCCTTGCAGCAGACAGGTGGGCGGCGGGCATTGTTGCACGGGCGGCGCGGGAGCGCCCTGGGGGTCAGTGCACCACGTGATTGGGCGGCAGATGCCCCAGGCGCTCGGTCAGGCGCAGGCGCTGGATCGGGTCGTCGCTGAGCAGCAGTGCGTGCTCCAGATCGAAGCGTTCGGCGTTTGGGCATTCCAGGTGCTGGTAGAGGCTGGCTCGGGCCAGGTAGTCGGCGGCGTTGCCGTTGCCCAGCTCCAGCACCCGCTCGGCGTTGATCAGGGCGCCCAGGTGATTGTCGTAGGACTGGTGCAGCTGCCGCAGGTTGCGCGACAGGCGTTGGAACATCTGCGCCGGCTCGGCAATTGCCAGGTGCTCGGCGTTGAGCTTGAGGTGGGCGCCGTACTGGCGTTGCAGCAGTTCCCGGCAGTCGTTGGGGTAGAGCCGGCGACCGCCACAGGGGTCCAGCAGATGGTCGGCGCCGGGCACCCGCAGCAGGAAGTGCCCGGGGAAGTTCACCCCCACCAGGGGAATACTCAGGCGTTGCGCCAATTCCAGGGCAATCAATGCCAGGGCCAGGGGCTGGCCACGGCGCAGTTCCAGCACCTTGTCCATCAGCGCCGCCTGGGGGCGCAGGGGCAGGTGTTCGTCCTGCTGGAAACCCAGGTCGTTCATCCGCCGCAGCAACGGCTGGCCCAGCTCGTTCGCCGGCAGATGGGGCAAGCTGCTGGCGATCTGCAGTTGGATATCCTTGAAATCTTCCAGCACGCGCTCGGGTTGCAGCCGCGGCTCATGCTCGGCGGCGATCCACAGCGCTGCCTCCAGCAAAGCGGGCGGCGAGCGCTGCAGACAGGCGAAGAAAGCTTGGCGCGGGTTCATTTCAACCTCCGGCGGATGCCTCGTTTTAGCGCCGTGGCGCCGCTTCGTCCAGTGCTGACGCAGGTGGTCACAGGTTATTTCCCAAACACTGGAAGGGCTCCGCGCTTATTCCAGCGTGGCGCAGCAAATTTCAGGCGCAAGCCTATACTGGCGGCTACAAGAAGTGATTCGGGAGCCCGTCGATGTTCGCTCTCATGCACAGCACCCGCCTTGAATCGCTGCACCTCAGCGTCGACCCCAGCACCGGGTTGAAGGCCGTGATCGCCATCCACAACAATCGCCTGGGGCCCGCCCTGGGGGGGTGCCGTTACCTTGCCTACCCCGACACCACCAGTGCCGTGGAAGATGCGGCGCGTCTGGCCCAGGGCATGAGCTACAAGGCGGCCCTGGCGGGCTTGGCGCAAGGCGGCGGCACCGCGGTGATCATCCGTCCGCCCCATGTGGAAAGCCGCGCCGCGCTGTTCGAGGCCTTTGGCCGTTGCATCGAGCAACTGGACGGCCGCTACATCGCGGCCATCGACAGCGGCACCTCGGTGGCCGACATGGACTGCATCGCCCAGCAGACCCGCTACGTCACCAGCACCACCGCCGCCGGCGACCCTTCGCCGCACACTGCCATGGGGGTATTCGCCGGCATTCGCAGCACCGCCATGGCGCGCCTGGGCAGCGACAATCTGGAAGGCTTGCGCGTGGCGATCCAGGGCCTGGGCAATGTCGGTTATTCCCTGGCCGAACAACTGCACGCCGCCGGTGCCGAATTGCTGGTCAGCGATATCGACGCCGGCAAGGTGCAACTGGCCATGGAGCAACTGGGGGCTCATCCGGTCGCCAACGACTCGTTGCTCAGCACCCCCTGCGACATCCTCGCCCCCTGCGGCCTGGGCGCCGTGCTCAACAGCCTCAGCGTGGCCCAGCTGCGCTGCTCGGCGGTGGCCGGCTCGGCCAACAATCAACTGACCAACTTGCAAGTGGCCGATCAACTGGAGCGGCGCGGCATCCTCTACGCGCCCGACTACGTGATCAACTCCGGGGGGCTGATTTATGTCTCCCTCAAGCATCGCAACGAAGAGCTGCCGGTGATCACGGCCCACCTGGCGAAGATCAGCCTGCGCCTGACCGAGATCTTCGCCCACGCCCAGGCGGAAAAACGCTCCCCAGCACGGGTTGCCGATGAGCTGGCAGAGCGAGTGCTGTATCGCTAGGCATTTATGGCCCCTGTAGTATCTCGGCCCGAGAAGGGGCCGCTGAGCCCATTTGCTGACAGGCCCAATGGACAGGGAATGAATTCGACCATGCTTGAAACGCTGGATACCGAGCTGGACAAACAGTTGTCGTGCCTGTTGCTGGCCGGTGCGGGTATTGAGTCGGTGCGCAATCTGCTGGTGCAGTACCGGGACCGGGGCTTTTCGGCGCAGGCGGTGTACAACTTTTTGGCAGGGCTCAGGCTGGGTGCATCGGAAGGGCTTGAAGACTCTGTGCTGGAAGCCATGGATATCGCATCCGGGTACTGTTCCGAAGGTTGCAGGGTGTGGGGGGGCGAGCGATGACAGTGGCCGATCCGCACGAGGGACTGAGCGAAGGCTCAACCAGGGATTTGCAGTTATACGCAGCGGCCTGCCTGGAGGCTTACTGCGCAGGGAAAGGTATTCGCCACCCTGCTGTGGCTGACTTGATCAGGCACCTCAAGGACTATCCGCAACAGGGTGGTTTACCGGCGTGGGACAGGGCTGGGGCGTTGCTGGCATTGAATGGCCGAGGGGATGATTGGCCGCAGGACCTTGTGGCGTTGATCTCGCCTGACGATATCGAGGCGTTCTCGACCCTCGTCGAGAGTGCTGTCGAGGTGGGCATTGTCGACCTGTATGGCGGCTCGACGGATGGGCCGCTGATCTTTGTGCGCAAGATCACCGGCATGCTGCGTGGCAACCTGATCGAGTTGCCCAGGTTGCACGTGGCGGCCACTGCATCAGCAGCATTTCTCCCAGGGCAGAGATGAAAAAAGCCCCGGGCCATGGACCCGGGGCTTATTCAATTTGCGTGCAGATTATTTCGCGGCCTTGGCCGCTTTCGCCGGCTTGATCGGCGCCTCTACTGCAGCCTCTTGCGCAACGTCAGCGGGTTGCTCGGCGGCAACGGCCTGCACTGCGGGAGCCGGGGTGCTGAGCAGTTCGGACAGCGCATCCGGCTGGCTCTTGAACGCCCTGGCGAACACTTCGCGATTCTTCGCCATGTAGATCCCGGCTTCTTCCACCTGCTGTTCGGTCAGCGACGGTACGGCCTTTTGCAACACTTCAGAGAGCAGCTCGGCCAGTTCGAGCATTTTGTCATGACGGTCAGCTTCGGCTTTATCCATGAACAAGCGCTCCAGATCTCGGCTGCTGCGGTATACCACTTCGACGGCCATTCACCACCTCACATGCCTTCACGATAATGGGTCGGTACAGATACTGTATTTATATACAGGTAAAGAGAATAGGCGAAACCTTTTCCCTTGAATAGTGGCTTTTTAATGTAGACGGAATTTTTTTTCCCGTAGCATCCGCCCGTGCAGGGCGCTGCAAGGCTCAAGGGCCCTGTCGCCGGCAAGCCGGCTCCTCCGCCAGGGCGTGCCTCGTTATGAGTGGTGGCCATCTTACAGATGGCCCCTGGCCTTTTTTCTGCATGCAGAACAACCGTCACGTCCAATCCGCATCATCCGGTCGAACCGACCTAAGGAAGTACCACAGTGAAAATCAATTGGGCCGAGAACCTGCGGCAGAACGTCCACCAACTGGCGGAATCCCTGGGCAACCTGTTTGTCGAGTCGTTCCACTACCTGGCGCTGTTCGCCATTGGTGCGGTCACCGCCTGGGCGGCGGTGATGGAATTTTTGCAGATGATCGAGGCCGGGCACATCAAGATCGATGACATCCTGCTGCTGTTCATCTACCTGGAATTGGGGGCGATGGTCGGCATCTACTTCAAGACCAACCATATGCCGGTGCGCTTCCTGATCTACGTGGCGATCACTGCCCTGACCCGGTTGCTGATTTCCAACGTCTCGCACCACAACCCGCCGGACCTGGGGATCATCTACCTGTGCGGCGGCATCCTGTTGCTGGCCTTCGCCATTCTGGTGGTGCGCTACGCCTCGTCGCAGTTCCCCTCAGTGAAGATCGAGCACCCGCAACGCAAGACCGGCGTGGGGTCCGGCGAGCATCCGGAAGTGGAAAAAGGCGAGCTCTAGAACCTCAGGGAGGACGGCCCGGGCTGCCGGCCGGCGGATGGCGGCAGCGCCAGGTCGCCGTTGGTCATGGCCTGGAGAATGGCCACGGCGCTGTGCCCCTGCTCGATGGCGATGCCGAACTGGATGCTCTGCACCAGGCGCCGGATACGCTGCGGGTCGCTGCGCTGGGCCGCGCTGATCATCCGCTTGGCCACCACCCGGCCGGCCTGGGACAGGGTCAGCATGATGCTGCCGTCCAGGCCCTGGATGCTCAGGTTGACCTGGTAATCCGCGCCGAAGGTGTCGCTGATCAATTGCAATGGATTGTCCATGATGGGCTACCGCCTGATGGGATCGTGCAGTGATTGACCGGTCGCAGGTGGCATAAGTTCGCGCCTGCGGACCACCGGCCGGCCGTTCGCCGAGGGTGCCAACGTCCGTGTCCCCCGGCCTGGACGAAGCAAGGGCCATGCCCGCAAGCGCGCGGGACAATGAATCCGGGGATAAAAAAAGCGGACCACCAGGGTCCGCTTTTTTGGGCGTGTGCCGTTTCAGGGCAGGAACGAATAAATGATCGCCGAGAGTGCGATCAGGCCGACCAGCACCACGAACAGGTTCGACAACTGGCCCGAGTACTGGCGCAGCGAAGGCACCCGCGCCACAGCGTACATCGGCATCAGGAACAGCAGGCAGGCGATCACCGGGCCGCCCAGGGTCTCGATCATGGTGAGGATGCCCGGGTTCAAGGTGGCCACCGCCCAGCAGCTGAGGATCATGAACAGCGCGGTGATCTTCTCCAGCCGGCTCGACGACAGCGAGCGGCCGCGGCCGCGCAGGCTTTTCACGATCAGCCCCTGGAAACCTTCGCTGGCGCCGATGTAGTGGCCGAGGAACGACTTGGTAATGGCCACCAGGGCAATCAGCGGCGCGGCATAGGCGATCACCGGGGTCTGGAAGTGGTTGGCCAGGTACGACAGGATCGAGATGTTCTGCTCCTTGGCCGCCACCAGGTCGGCCGGCGACAGGGCCAGCACGCAGCTGAAGCAGAAGAACATCACCGTCAACACCATCATGCCGTGGGCAGTGGCCAGGATGCCGCTGCTCTTGCGCTCGGCCTGGGCACCGTACTGGCGCTTCTGGTCCAGGGCGAAGGCCGAGATGATCGGCGAATGGTTGAAGGAGAACACCATCACCGGAATCGCCAGCCACAGGGTCTTGAAGAACAGCGACAGGGACATGCCTTCACCGGCCGAGGCGAAGAAGGCGCCGTTCCAGTTGGGGATCAGGCTCAGGGCCAGCAGTAACAGCGAGGCGACGAAGGGATAGACCAGCAGGCTCATGGCCCGCACTATCACCCCCTGGCCGCAGCGCACAATGGCCATCAGGCCGAGGATCAGCAGCAGCGACAGCAGGGCCCGGGGCGGCGGAGTCATGTGCAACTGGTGCTCCATGAAATTGCCCAGGGTGTTGGTCAGGGCCACGCTGTACACCAGCAGGATCGGGAAGATGGCGAAGAAGTAGAGCAGGGTGATCAGCTTGCCGGCGCCAACCCCGAAGTGTTCTTCCACCACTTCGGTGATGTCCCCGGAACGCCCGGAAAGCACGAAGCGAGTCAGGCCGCGGTGGGCGAAGAAGGTCATGGGGAAGGCCAGCAGCGCCAGCACGATCAGCGGCCAGAAGCCCCCGACCCCGGCGTTGATCGGCAGGAACAGGGTGCCGGCGCCGATGGCGGTGCCAAACAGGGCGAGCATCCAGGTGGTGTCGTGCTTGCTCCAGCCCTGGTGAGCGCTGGTGGTGTCGCGGGGTGTGGCTACAGCAGGGTTTTCGGCAGCAGGTGTCGGTACATCGGTCATCGGTATCGCCTCGTTATTATTCTTGCTCGGGCTCACGTGTTACGGACGGTCAGGGAAGGCTCCTCAGCATTCCACCCAGCTCACCGCCAGGCCGCCCCGTGAAGTCTCTTTGTATTTGTCGTGCATGTCGGCGCCGGTATCGCGCATGGTGCGGATCACCCGGTCCAGGGAAATGAAGTGCTGGCCATTGCCGCGCAGGGCCATCTGGGTGGCGTTGATCGCCTTCACCGCGGCAATCGCGTTGCGCTCGATGCAGGGCACCTGCACCAGGCCGCCCACTGGGTCGCAGGTCAGCCCGAGGTTGTGCTCCAGGCCGATCTCGGCGGCGTTCTCCAGTTGCTCGGGGGTGGCGCCGAGCACCTCCGCCAGGCCGGCGGCGGCCATGGCGCAGGCCGAGCCCACTTCGCCCTGGCAACCCACTTCAGCGCCGGAGATCGATGCGTTCTTCTTGCACAGGATGCCCACCGCCGCGGCGCCAAGGAAAAAGTTCACCACGTCGTCGTCACAGGCTTGCGGGTTGAATTTCATGTAGTAGTGCAGCACCGCCGGAATGATCCCCGCCGCGCCATTGGTGGGGGCGGTGACCATGCGCCCGCCGGCGGCGTTTTCCTCGTTCACCGCCAGGGCATAGAGGTTGACCCACTCCATGGCCGAGAGGGTCGAGGTGATGACGTTGGGCTTGCCGATCTCCAGCAGGTTGCGGTGCAGCTTGGCCGCCCGCCGTGGCACGCCGAGGCCGCCGGGCAGGGTGCCTTCATGGCGCAGGCCCTGCTCCACGCATTCGCGCATCACCGACCAGATATGCAGCAGGCCGCTGCGAATTTCCGCGTCACTGCGCCAGGCCCGTTCGTTGGCCAGCATCAGTTCGCCCACCCGCAGCTTGTGCTGCTTGCACAGGGCCAGCAGCTGGGCCGCGCTGTTGAATTCGTAGGGCAGTTCGACACTGGCAGCGGATTCGGCGCCGGCCGCGACCTGGGCCGCCTCGACAATGAAGCCGCCACCGACCGAGTAGTAGGTCTGCTCCAGCAGCGGCGCCTGTTCATCGAAGGCGGTCAGGGACATGGCGTTGGGGTGGTAGGGCAGGCTTTCGTCCAGCAGCAGCAAGTCCTGGTACCAGTCGAAGGCGATGGCCGTGCGACCGCCCAGCAGCAGTTCGCCGCTGTCGCGCAGTTGCTGGATGCGTGGCTCGATGCTGGAAGGGTCGATGCTGTCTGGCCATTCGCCCATCAGCCCCATGACGCTGGCGCGGTCGCTGGCGTGGCCGATGCCGGTGGCGGAGAGGGAGCCGTAGAGGCGGATTTCCACCCGTCGTACCCGAGGCTCCAGGCCTTGCTCGAACAGCGCCTGGGCGAAGGTTGCGGCGGCGCGCATCGGGCCCACGGTGTGGGAACTGGAAGGGCCGATACCGACTTTGAAGAGATCGAAAACACTGATAGCCATGCTAAAGCCTTACAAGCAATGGAAGGTGGATCGCTGCCATTTTTTGTAGGCCAAGCGCAATGTCGGCGATACTGCCCGTCTCGGTCAGCACTGACCAACGAAACTTCCTAAGAGATCCTTTAGCAGGACTAAACGATGAGCCGTCAATTTCATGCCCAGACCTATGTCTGGCTGCATGTGTTTTCCTGTGCCGCGCGGCACCTGTCCTTCACCCGCTGTGCCGAAGAGCTGCACATCACCCCGGGGGCGGTCAGCCAGCAGATCCGCCAGTTGGAAGAGCGCCTGGGGTTGCGCCTGTTTCACCGCCGACCGCGGGGCGTCGAACTCAGCGCCGAGGGGCAGCGCCTGGCCCAGACGGTGAGCGAAGCCTATGGCAGCATCGATGCCGAACTGCGGCGCCTGGATGCCGGGATGATCAGCGGCACCTTGCGCCTGCGCTCGATTCCTTCGTTTCTCGGCAAGTGGCTGACTCCGCGCCTGCCGCGCCTGCAACAGCGTTACCCGGAGATCCAGTTGCGCCTGGTGGCAGAGGACAGCAGCGTGGCCCTGCACGAGGGCGACTTCGACCTGGCCATCGACCTTAACGACGGCAGCTACCCCGGGCTGCAATCCACTGCCTTGCTGGATGAGCAGATCTTCCCGGTCTGCGCGCCGAGCCTGCTGCGCGGGCGGCCGCCCCTGCATGGCCCGGCGGACCTGGCGCACTTCCCGTTGCTGCACGACATCACCGCCTGGCGCGGCAGCTATGAGTACGCCGAATGGGAGTTCTACCTCAATGCCATAGGTTTCGAAGGCGCCGATGTGCGGCGCGGTCATACCTTCAACCGCAACCACCTGACTATCGAAGCGGCGATCGCCGGCATGGGGGTGGCAATCGCCCGGCGCACCCTGCTCAACGACGAGCTCGAACGCGGCACCCTGATGGTGCCCTTTGGCCTCGCGGTGCCCAATCACAAGCGCTATGTACTGCTCTATGCGCCGGGCGCCCTGAGCCATCCGGGAGTGCGCGCGGTGCATGACTGGCTGGTGGAGGAAGCGGAAATCTTTCGCGGTCTGCACCCCTTGGGAGAGGGGCAGTTGTGAGGGCTTGGGTAGGCAACCCGAAGCGAGCTAACTCCCGACATTAACAGCGCTTTTGGCCTTTGTCCGGGTTTATTTGCATATGAATATTTATCTTTTTTTAGGGGTTGAAATGTTCGCCGCCGTGCCTAATTGTGTAACCAAGAGGTCACGAAACGCAGGTTGCAACACACTGCCTTGACCCTCTTACGAGCAAGCTGAAATAAGGGAAGAACTATGCAAATCCAAGTCCATAGCGATAACCATATTCAAAGCAGCCTTCGGATGGAGGAGTGGGTGCGCAGCACCGTTGAGAGCACGCTCGAACGCTACGAGGAAGACCTGACCCGGGTGGTGGTCCACCTGCGGGACGAGAACGGCGGCAAGTCCGGGCCCGATGACATGCGCTGCCAGCTGGAAGCCCGGCCTAAAGGCCACCAGCCGATTTCTGTGACCCACAAGGCCGATACCCTGGAACAGGCTCTTGATGGCGCCACCATCAAGCTGGAAAGTGCCCTGGGGCATATGTTCGGCAAACTGCGCGGCAAACGTGTAGCCGCCGTGCCCAGCGCCGATGGCACCGAGGCGGATGCCCTGCTCGAAGAAGAATTCCTGGAGAACCAGCAAGCCGCGCTCAATAGCTGACGGCCACGCGTAACCCGCAAAGAAACGGGCCTGCATTGCAGGCCCGTTTTTTTTGTGTCGCCAGTAGCAGGTCATTTCGGGATGCAGGGCTTGCGGCTGCCTTGCAGCCGAGCGGGAGCAAGCTCCCTCGCCACGAGCAGTTATAGGGAAAACCGTCAGAAGGCCACGGAAGTCTGCACATACAGCGTGCGCGGCTCGCCCACGTACTTGCCCTTGTTGTTGTCGTCGAAGGAGCGGGTGAAGTACTGGTGGTTGAAGAGGTTCTTCACCCCCACCGCCACATTCAGGTCCGACAGCTGCGGGCCGAAGTCATAGCCGGCGCGGGTGCTGAACAGCATGTAGCCGGGAATCCGGCCGTTGCTGCCGTCGGCGCTTTCACGCGAGGTGTTGGCGTTGTCGGCGAACTGGCTGCTCTGGTAGCTGCTGTCGAAGTTGAGCTTCCATGGGCCTTCGGTGTAGCTCACCCCCAGGGTGCCCTTGTGCTTGGAAGAGAAAGGCACGCGATTGCCCTTGTTCGGCCCGTCTTCGCGAATGCGGGCGTCGACATAGGCGTAGGTGGCGTAGACATCGAAGCCCGCCAGCGCCGGATCGAGGCCGTCCAGGGCGTAGTTGATGCTGCTCTCGATGCCCTGGTGGCGGGTTTCGCCGCGGGCGATCACCGTGTCGTTGGTCTGGTTGCTGTCGTACTGGTTGTCGAAGTTGATCAGGAAGGCACCGATCTCCGCCCGCAGGCTGCCGTTGTCATAGCGGGTGCCCATTTCCCAGGTGCGGGCCTTTTCCGGTTTGACTTCGCCACTGGCCACGCGATTGGGCATCTGGCTGTACTGCACGCTGCCGAAGGAGCCTTCGGTATTGGCGTAGAGGTTCCAGCGTTCATTGAGGTGGTACAGCACATTCAACGCCGGCAGCGCGGTGTTGTAGTCGCCCTTGTACTTGACGTTGCTCAGGTTGTTGCTTTGTTGCGACTCGATCATCTCGTAGCGGATGCCCGGGGTCAGGGTCCATTTGCCGATGTCGATCCGGTCGTCGACGAAGAATGCATGGGCCTCGGTGCCGCCGCGGGTGTCGCGGTCGTTGCGGCTGCTGGTGGTGGGCAGTTGCTGGTTGGCGGTCAGTGGCGTGCGATAGCGCAGCTCATGCCCGGCTTCGTTGATATAGCGATAGCCGACCCCGACTTCGTGGCTGCTCTGGCCGAGGTCGAAGCCCTGGGCGAAACGGCTTTCCAGGCCGCGCACCCAGTACTCGCGAGGCGACAGGGAAAGGAAGCTGCCCTGGTTCAGGTAGCCGCTGCGCAGGGTCTTGGTGAAGAAGCTGTTGACGGTGAATTCACGGCGATCCTCCTGGTAGCGATAGCCGACATTGAACATAGTCCGGCGGCCCCAGAACTTGTCGTAGGGGCGGGTCGACTGATACGGGTCGGCCTTGTAGTTCGCCACGTTCAGGCCGCCGGGCATATCCGCCTCGCCTTCGTAGTACTGGGCCATGGCATTGAAGCTGTTGGCGTCGTCGAGCTGGTACTTGCCCTTGAGAATCAGGTCGTCGATCTGCGTGTCGCTGTGCTCGCGCCAGTCACCGCCGCGGGTGCCGGAATACAGCAGGGCGCCGCCCAGGCCGTTGGCATTGGTGCCACCGGCCAGCAGGTTGCCGGTGGTCTTGAAACCGTCATGGCTGGAGGACGGGCTGGTTTCAGTCTGGAACCCACCCTTGACCGTGGGCGCATCGGGGATCGCCCTGGTCACGAAGTTGACGATGCCGCCAACGTTCTGCGGGCCGTAGCGCACGGCGCCGCCGCCACGTACCACGTCCACCGCATCCATATTGCCCATGCTGATCGGGGCGAACGACAGCTGTGGCTGGCCATAAGGCGCAAAAGGCACCGGAATGCCGTCCATCAGCACCGTGGAGCGCGAGGCCAGGCGTGGGTTGAGGCCACGGATGCCGAAGTTCAGCGCCATGTCATGGCTGCCGGTGCCGTTGTTCTCCGGTGCGTTGACCCCGGGAATGCGGTTGAGCACATCCCGGGCCTGGGTCGCACCCTGGCGTTCGAACTCTTCCCGGCGGATCACGTCCCGGGCCCCCGGGTGCTCGAACACATCGCTCTGCTGGGCGTCGCCGAGCCAGTCGCCGACCACGCTGGAGGTTTCCAGGTGCAGCGCCGCCGGGGCTGTTTGCGGGCTGGCCGGTTGCAGGCTGAAGGCCTTGTTGCCCTCGGCCCGGGCTTGCAGGCCGGTGCCTTGCAGCAGGGTTTGCAGGCCCTGTTCCGGGCTGTAGCTGCCTTCCAGGCCCCGGCTCTGCAAGCCGCTGGTGACCTGGGAACCAAAGGAAATCAGCACCCCGGATTCACGCCCGAACTGGTTCAGGGCGTTTTCCAGGCTGGAGGGTGCAATCTGATAACGCTGGGCATCGGCTTCGGCGGCGTGCAGCGTTGGCAGGCTGACCAGGCTCAGGCTGGCGCCCAGCAGCAAGTGGCGCAGGGTGCGAGCCAGGGGCGTGAGGCGGGTGGGGTGCTGGGTCATGAACGGCGATCCTGAGAAGGGGGAATCAAGGTGGCTTTCCTTCTCTGTCACCCGAGCCTGGAAAAACGGCTCACTGAAAATGAAAAATAATTCGACCGACGCAACGACGGCATTCAGGCCCGTGCCTGGACATTGACCCAATAGCGGGTAAAGCGCCGTACCCGCACCGGCAGGCTGATCTCCAGCAAGTCGAGAATCCGTTCGCTGTCGTCCAGGGGATAGCTGCCGGATATCAGCAGGTCCGCCACCTGTGCATCGCAGTGCAGTTGGCCCCGACGGTAGCGGCCCAACTCGTCGAGGAAGTCCGCCAGGCGCATATGCGCCGCCACCAGCATGCCTTCGCTCCAGGCACCGCTGCCGGTATCCAGGGGCCGTGGCGCCTGCCAGTTGTTGCTGCTGAAATCCACCTGCTGCCCGGCGCCAATCCTCGGCGGCGTGGCGCTGTAGTGGCTCGGGGTCAGCTCCACGCTGCCGGAAAACACCGCCAGCTGGCTGCGGTCTCGGAACTGGCGCAGGTTCAAGCGTGCGGCGTCGGGCCGTAGCAGCCCCTGCGCACTCTGCACCAGCAGCGGCCGCGCATCCTTGGCGACGCTGAGCATGATCTCGCCTTCCAGCAGGCGGATCAGCCGCTGCTGGCCATCGAAGCGCACATCCACCGCGCTGCTGGTGTTGAGCTGCAACTGGCTGCCGTCACTCAACTGCAACTGGCGCCGCTGCCCCAGGGCGCTGCGGTAGTCCGCCAGCAGCGGCGGCAGCGGGTTGTGCTCGCGCAGGCCCCAGGCCATGGCCGAGCCGGCGCCCAGAATCAGCAACAGCTTCAGGGCCTGGCGCCGGCTGGTGGATTTCGGTGCATTCAAGGCGGCGTGGGCCAGCGGCGAAGACAAACCACGCAAGCGCTGGTTGACCCGCTGGATATGTTCCCAGGCCCGCTGGTGTTCGCTGTGGGCGTCATGCCATTGCTGCCAGGCCTGCTGCTGGCGCGGGCTCAGCGGCCCGCCCTGCATTTCGATCAGCCAGTGCACCGCTTGTTCGGCCACTGGGTTGCTGAAGTCGGGCTGCTGATTGAACGGGGAATTCATTGCGCTGCTCACCGGGCGAAATAGCAGCGCATGGCCGCCTTGTTCAGGTGACGCTTGACCGTGGCAATCGAGATATTCAATTCCCGGGCTATTTCGGCGTAGGTCAGGCCGTCCAGCTGACACAGCAGGAAGGCCCGCCTCACCGGCGGTGGCAGGCCATCGAGCAAGGCGTCCAGTTCCATCAGGGTCTGCAGGATAATGGCCCGCTCTTCCTCGCAAGGTGCTACCTGCTCCGGCATCTGGGCCAGGGTCTCCAGGTAGGCGCGCTCCAGGTCCTGGCGTCGGTAGTGGTTGCACAACAGCCGTTTGGCGATGGTGGTGAGAAACGCCCGGGGTTCGACCAGGGCGGGTGTTTCCCGAGCGCCCAGCACACGGATAAAGGTGTCCTGGGCCAGGTCGGCGGCGCTATGAGGGCAGCCGAGCCGGCGCCGCAACCAGCTGTTCAACCAGAGGTGATGGTCCTGATAAAGGCCTTCGACGCTAGCGCTATGGGACAAGCCGGACACTCCTGCACCCATTTGGCGCATAAGAGAACAAGAATTGTTCGCATTGTAGTGGTGCGACAGGGCGTTCGGCAATCAGCGTAGGCTGACGGAAGCGCAGCGCTTTCGTCGACGCTTTTTGCGTATGAGAATATTTATCATTAATATCGTCCGCCAGTTTTGTCCGGGGCTCGCCACAATGTGCAGGCTCCCTTTCGCGCTCAGGTGCACAGTTGAAAAGCAAGCTCGGTGCAATTTCCGCTTCCCCTCCCCAGGCCCTCGCTTCGCGGTTTCGCGTCGTGCTGCCTGCGGCCCTGGCGCAAGGCTGAAGCCCGTGATCAATAGCCGACCACCGGCCTCCGCCGACCTGGACCCTGCCGATCTGCCGGGCAGCCGTGCGCACTTCCTCCAGGTGTTCCTTTCCCAGCGCTCGCAGATGGAAGCCCTGGTCAGCCGCCGAGTCGGTTGCCGAGCCACTGCCGCCGACCTGGTGCAGGACCTGTTCCTGCGTTTCTGGCGCCGGCCCCTGGTGCAGGTCGAAGAACTCAGCACCTACCTGCTGCGCTGCGCCGGCAATATCGCCATCGACCATCTGCGCAGCGAAGGCGCCCGGGTGCGGGTCAGCGAAGGCTGGCTGCCGGAGCAGCAGGACAACCAGGGCAGCGAGCCCCAGGCCGCCCTGGAAGCCGGCAACGACCTGCGTCACGTCGAGGCCGCCCTGCGCAGCTTGCCGGAGCGTACCCGGCAGATCTTCCTGCTCAACCGCATCCACGGGCGCAAGTACGCCGAGATCGCCAAGGCCATGGGCCTGTCCCAAAGCGCAGTGGAAAAACATATGATGCGCGCCCTCGAAGCCTGCAAGGCCAGCCTGCGGGAACCCTCGACCCCGCGCACGCCAAGGAATGCACCGTGAACCACAGCGCCAGTGTTACCCCCACGCCTGCCCAAGAGCAGGCCGCCCTGGCCTGGCTGAGCCTGCTCCACGATCAGCCCAGCAGCGGCGACCAGGCCACCTTCAGCCAATGGCTTAAGGCCGACCCGGCGCATGTCGAAGCCTATGCCCAGGCCCAGGTGCTGTGGGAGTTGAGCGAGCAGCCGGCGCGCACCCTGGCGGGCGAAGACGCCTTCGCCCTGCAGGGCCTGCTGCGCGCCATGGATGGGGCCCGGAATCGCGCCCGGCGACGCTGGTCGGCGGGGCTGGCCATGGCCGCCAGTGTGCTGCTGGTGGTGGCCCTGGGTGCCGGTTGGCAGCCGGGTCGCTGGGTCGACGACCTGGGTGCCGATTACGTGTCGGCGCCGGGCCAGGTACGCACAGTGACCTTGGCCGATCAGAGCCAGGTGACCCTGGATGCCGACAGCGCCATCGCCGTGGATTTCAGCCAGGGCGAGCGTCATGTACAGCTGCGCCGCGGCGCTGCGTTCTTCAGCGTCAGCCACACCGGCCAGCCCTTTGTGGTGGCGGCCGGGGAGGGCGAGGCACGGGTGCTGGGCACCCAGTTCGAAGTGCGCCGGCAAGCATCCGGGGCCATGGTCACGGTGCTGTCCGGGCGGGTCGGGGTCAGGGCCGCCCAAGGCGCGCCGCAGCAAGTACTGGGTGCTGGCCAGCAAGTGGCCTACAGCCAGGGCCAGGCGCAGCCCCAGCACGGGGTCGACAGCGAAGCGCAACTGGCCTGGCGCCAGGGCTGGCTGAACTACTATCACGCGCCCCTGGCCGAGGTGGTCGAAGACCTGCGGCGCTATTTCCCCGGGCGCATCCTGCTGCTCGATCAACAGCTGGCGACGCGCCGGGTCAGCGGCAGTTTCTCCAGCCAGGACCCGCAAGCGGTGCTCGACTCCTTGCAGGCGGTGCTCGGCTTCCAGCAGCACAAGGTGCTCGGGAGATTGCTCGTCCTGCGCTGAAAAGCCCGCCCCAGAGCTCCCGAACATTCATCGATATCACTCCGTTCTGTCACTAAACCGTTACATGATGCGCGGATCATCTGCGCATTCCTGAGCACATGGTCAGGATCGGCGAGGGTTGTGATTCAGCTCTCACAAGGGAGGGATGGCTGAAGCAGGAGCAAATCGATGCGCAGCTGGGATGTCGCTAAAAAGAAGAAGGCCCATATCGAAATCATCCCGATGATCGATGTGATGATGTTTCTCCTGGTGTTCTTCGTACTCATCAGTCTCAACGTGATTCCCGCCGTGGGAATCAAGACTCAATTGCCGGTCGCCAGTACCGCGCAACAACTCAAGCCGCAGAATAAGGCAGTGATCACCCTGGGCCTGCAGGAACGCCTGCAACTCGACGGCCATGATCTGGATGAAACTGCACTGCTGGCGCAACTTAAAGTGCTGAATAACGGCGCTGAAAAGTTGGTGATCATTATCAACAGCGATCAGGGCGTGGAAGTTAAGCGCCTGGTTTCGGTGATGGACTTGCTCAAGGGCAATGGCTTCTCTTCCGTCTCCATCGCTACACGCAAGTCCTGACGCCATGTTCAATTTATATAGAACTCGCAAGTGGCTTGCGTGCCTGCTGCCGGCCGGCTTGTTGTTGGTGGTGATCTACAGCAGCCAGTTGCAACAGTTGCAGATCAAGCCGGTGTATGACGAAAGCACGGTGGAAATCGCCCTGGTGGATGCCAGCGAACTGCTGGCCGTGGCCGAACCGCCGCCGCCGGAACCCGAGCCGTTGCCCATCGAGCCGGAACCGCCAGTGGTGGTGCCGGACGAAGAACCGCTGGTGATCGAGCCGCCCAAGCCCAAGCCGCTGGTCAAGCCCAAGCCGCCCACGCCCAAGCCGCTGGTGGCCAAGCCCCAGCCACCCAAGCCTGCGCCTGCGGTGGAAGTGGCCAAGAGTGCTTCCGCAGCACCTCAGCCTGCGGTGGCCGCGGCGCCCCAGCCGGCACCCGCGCCCGCTCCGGCACCCGCGCCGGCGGCGCCCAGCAGTGCCATCAAGGAAAGCCTGTACACCGCCGCTTTGCGCAAGGAACTGGAAAAGCACAAGCAATACCCCAGCGGCCGCGAGGCCTCGTTACAACGTCCCCAGGGCGATGTGGTGATCTGGCTGGAAGTCGACCGGGCCGGCAACGTGCTCGACAGTGGCATCGAAAACAAGGCGCCGAACATGTTGCTCAATCGCGCAGCGCAAACCAGTTTGCGCCGCGTGGAGAAAGTTTCGCCGTTCCCCTCGGAGGCCTTCTCCGGCAAGAACAAGCAACGTTTTACCGCGACCTTTAGTTACAACGTGGAATAAACCCATCACCTATTAACGAAAGTTGTAAGCAAGGGATTGACCCGTGAAGATCAATAAACTTTATGCCCTGCTTCTGGCATCGGGCCTGGGCAGTTTTGCGCCATTGGTTTTGGCCGACGACACTGTCGACGTTGGTGCGGTAAATGTTGCCGGTAAACAGAGCCTGGGCAATGGCCACATGATCAAGGAAGAAAGCGCCAAGGGCCGCTCTACCGTGACCAAGGAAGCCATGGACCAGATGGCGCCCACCGCCAACGCGGTGGACAAGCTCAAGTACACCCCGGGGATCAACGTCTCCAGCACCGATGCCACGGGCCTCAGTGGCACCAACTTCAGCATGCGCGGGATGAACTCCGACCAGGTCGGGCTTTCCGCCGATGGTTTCCCGATCAACGACTCCGGTGACTACAGCATCTACCCCAACCTGATGGGCGACCCGGAGAACTTCAGCGAAGTCTTCGTCACCCAGGGTTCGTCCGAGGCCGATGGCCCGCACATCGGCTCCAGTGGTGGCAACATCGGCCTGGTGACCGTCCGCCCGACCAAGGACTTCGGCGTGTTCGCCAAGCAGTCGGTCGGCTCCAACAATGTGCGCAAGACCTTCGCCCGCTTGAACACCGGCGACCTGGGCGGCTTCAAGACCTGGGTCTCGGCCTCCCATACCGAAGGCGACAAGTGGAAGGGCAAGGGCACCCTGCGCGCCGACAAGATCGAATGGAGCACCTTGTTCGAAGACGGCAACGGCAACTCCACCCAAGCCATCGTCAAGTACAACAAGCAGGAAAACTACAACTACAACAGCGTCAGCAAATCCCAGTTCCAGACCCTGGGCCGGCGGGTGGACTACTCGGAAAGCACCGTGTTCAAGAACGGCAGCGTGTCCCAGTCCTACAAGCTCAACCGCAACCCCTTCGAGAGCGTGACCGCCTCGGTGACCCAGCGCTTCCAACTGCGTGACGACCTGAGCCTGACCTTCAACCCCTACTACGTGTGGTCCAACGGCGGCAGCTTCAGCGGCCAGACCGCCACCACGCTGTCCAGCACCTCGAGCAAGGCCGGTAACTACGACCTTTCCGGGCTGCCCAGCGGCACCTACTACCGGCCCTCCTGGACCGAGACCTGGCGCCCCGGCATGACCACCAAGCTCAAGTGGGACCTCAACGAAGAACACAGCCTGGATATCGGCTACTGGTACGAGCGCGCTCGCCAGCGCCAGACCCAGCCGTTTATCGGCATCAAGGGCAATGGCGCACCGGAGAATGTCTGGGGCGACTACAACGGTTCCGACCAGTTGGTGGACCGCAACGGCGCCACCGTGCAGGGCCGCCACCAGTACACCGTGACCCCGGCGCAGAAGCTGTGGATCCAGGACACCTGGCTGGCCACCCCGGACCTGACCCTGACCGGGGCCCTGGCCTACCAGTACGTGGAGCGTGACGGCGACAACCTCGGCAGCCTCACCGACAAGCCGGAAAAGCGTAACGCCAAGTACCACCAGTTCCTGCCGACCTTCAACGCCAAGTACCAGATCGACCCCAATAACCAGGCGTTCTACAACGTCACCCGCAATATGCGTACGCCGCCCAACTACGTGCTCTACAACAAGGGCGATTCCATCAGCCTGAAACCCGAGCTGAGCTGGAACCAGGAGCTGGGCTGGCGCTACAGCGACGACGCCATGTCACTCAGCGCGACCCTGTTCTACATCACCTTCAAGGACCGGCAGATCTCCACCACCGACCTCAATGGCGACTATGTGGTGGCCAAC
Source organism: Pseudomonas sp. NFXW11 (assembly GCF_049887815.1). NCBI lineage: Bacteria > Pseudomonadati > Pseudomonadota > Gammaproteobacteria > Pseudomonadales > Pseudomonadaceae > Pseudomonas > Pseudomonas sp. NFXW11. The sequence goes on from NZ_JAGEKI010000013.1 coordinate 113,625, forward strand.
GTCGGCGAGGTGAAGAACCGTGGCCTGGAGCTGGAGTGGAGCGGCCTGCTGCCGCACAACTTCAACTACTACGCCTCCTACACCTACACCAAGTCGGAGCAGATGGACGATTTGACCAACAAGAACGTGCTGCTGCCGACCTCCGGCAAACAGCTGACCAACGTTCCGCAGAACATGTTCAACCTGAGCCTGGGCTACGACGACTCGCGCTACTACGGCAACGTGGTGGGCAAGTACGTCGGGGCTTTCTACGGTGACCTGACCAACGACGAGAAGATCTCCGGGCGCACGGTGTTCGACCTCAACGCCGGTATTCACCTGCCGGTGGACAAGAAGGTGCTGAAGTCCGCGACCCTGCGTTTCTCCATGCTCAACGTGTTCGACAAGGAATACCTGGCGTCGGTGCGCACCGTATCGTTCAACTCGGTGAAGACCAATGGCCTGGCGCCAAGCACCGCCTTCTACAACGTCGGTGAGGAACGCACCGCGATGGTCTCCCTGGAAGCCGCGTTCTGATTCGCATCAGGCACAAGAGGAAATGACGATGGACATGAATCTGCTGCACGACATCACCTTCTACACCATGTACGGCGCCGCCGCGATTGCCGCCTTTATCGCCGTGGAACGGGGCATCTACTTCAGCTACAGCCTGCGCCAGGCGAAGAAGCTGGAGACCGTGCTCAACCCCAAGATGCACAGTGTCGACGACCTGCCCGCCGAGCTGCGCGAACGCAACAGCCTGCCCCTGGAGATGGTTGCCGAGCTGTTTGCCCACAAGCACGGGCTGGCCAGCCACAAGGACCTGGAAGACCTCAGCGAGTCGATCTACATCGCCACCCGCAGCAAGCTGATGCATGGCCTGTGGCTGCTGGAAACCGTGGTGACCGCGGCGCCGCTGCTGGGCCTGCTGGGCACCATCCTGGGGATTATCGACACCTTCAAGGCCCTGGCCGAAACCGGCGTCAGCGACCCGGGCGAAGTGTCCAAGGGCATCGGCACTGCGCTCTATGCCACAGCCCTGGGTATCGCCATCGCACTGGGCAGCATGCTCTTTCACAACCACTTCCAGGACCGGGTGGAGCGCATCACCGACCACCTGAAAATCCTCCTGTTGCGCGCCGGCATGGGCACAGCCCTGAAGACCCCGCCAGCACCGCAAGCCATCCACGGCAGCCTGCAACCTGCCTGATGGTCTAATCTGCGGCCGCTGCCGCAGGCCCTGATCGACGGCGAGGCCGGTGCTGGTTCCCTGCACCCTTCGCCGACTGAGCATGGCCTGCGTCGGCGTTTTTTTTCGACTCTGCAAGGATTTCTTTTATGTCGCGTCTTCGTCCCACGCCCCGCTTGCTGGGGGCCCTGAGCCTGGCCCTGGTGACCCTGGCCGGTTGCAGTTCGCTGCCTCGCGAGCCGCAGCCGGTGGCGGTGAATATCGTCGCCATCAACGACCTGCACGGTTACCTGCAAGCCAACCCCTTCGGCTACAAGGACCCTCAAGCCCCGGGCGGCGTGCGCAAGCTGCAAGCCGGCGGCATCGCCACCCTGGGCGGCATGCTCAACCAGTTGCGCCAGCAGGACCCACAGCTGCTGTTTATCGGCGCCGGCGACCTGGTGGGGGGCAGCCCGCCGCTGTCGGCCATGTGGGCCGACGAGCCGACCCTGGACGCCCTGCGCCAGATGGGCATGAAACTCAGCGCCATCGGCAACCATGAGCTGGACAACGGCAAGGCCGAGTTCCTCCGTCAGCTCAATGGCGGCTGCCAGTCGTCGCGGCCGGACAAGGCCTGCCAGTTCCGCCCGAACTTCCCGGGCAGCGGCTTCCCCTACCTGGCGGCCAACATCATGGACAGCGACACCGGCCAGCCGCTGCTGCCTGCCTATCGCATCGAAGAGGTGCACGGGGTCAAGGTGGCCTTTGTCGGCGCCGTGCTGCGGGACGTGGCCTCGGTGGTCAGTGCCAAGGGCATGCGCGGTTTGCAGGTGGCGGATGAAGCCGAGTCCATCAACCGGCTGATCCCCGAGCTCAAGGCCCAGGGCGCCAACGCCATCGTTGCCGTGGTGCACCAGGGCGGCGCCACCCCGGAGCCGTTCGACAAGCAGGACTGCTCGCAGCTGGGCGGCGATATTGTCGATGTGGCCAAGCGCCTGGACCCGGCAGTGGACGTGCTGATCAGCGCCCACTCGCACCAGGGCTACCTGTGCAAGGTGGGGCCGCTGCTGGTGACCCAGGGCAACTCCTACGGCCACCTGCTGACTCACCTGACCTTGCAGGTGACCCCGGGGCAGCATCGGGTCACCGCTATCCAGGCACTCAACCTGGTGGCCGATCCGGCACGTTATCCACAGGACCCGGCCCTGGCCCGCCTGCAACAGGAGGTGGAGGCCCGCAGCAACCAGGTGCTGCAACAGCCGGTGGCGGCGATTGGCGCGGCGTCCATCACCCGCCGTGAAGACCCGGCCGGGGAAATGCCCCTGGGCGACCTGATTGCCGATGCCCACTTGGCCGGCGGCCAGGCCCACGGCGCGCAGATCGCCTTTATGAACAACGGCGGCATCCGCAGCGACCTGACCCTGGAACCGGGACAGACCCGCCTCAACTATGGGCAACTGGCGACCCTGCAACCCTTCAACAACAACCTGGTCGCCTTCGACCTGAATGGCCGACAGATCGAGCAGGTGCTCAACCAGCAATGGAAGGCCGCGGACGATGCCAACATCCTGCAAGTATCCCAGGGCTTCAGCTATCGCTGGGATGCCCTGCGCCCGCTGGACAGCCGCGTAGTGCCGGGCAGTGTGCGGCTCAATGGCCAGCCGCTGCGCGCCGATGCCAACTACCGGCTGGTGATGAACGGGTTCCTGGCCGATGGCGGCGATCGTTTCAGCCTGTTCAAGAGCGGCGTCAATCGCGCCGACCTGGGCGTCAGCGACCTGGACGCCACCCTGCACTACCTCAAGGCGCAGGAGCAGCAGGGCAAGCCTGCGGGTTCCGCCACCAGCGCCGGGCGTATCCAGCGCCTCAACTAGAGGTTGCTGCATCGCGGCGGCCACGCCGCGATGCAGCCCGACAGCTGTCGCCCAGGCGTTCATCCGGCGCCGTCAGGGCCCAGCTCAATGGCCGGGACGAAAATATTTTCAGAAACAGATGAGGTCTTTGCGTTCGACATCCGTGTAATGCGTGGAAGTGCGACTAATTCGCATTCACGGCGCTTATCCACGCGAGTCTCAAGCATGAAGTCCAGGGTCAATTCGGCGGCAAAGGTTTCGGTCAAAAACTGGTTCGGCGCATCCGCGCTAGTGGTTTCAGGGATGGCGCTGCTGCCCCTCGGCGTGGCCATCGCGGCCCAGGCCGGCAGTGAGCAGCACAGTGCGCTGTTCAACTTCGCCATTGCCGCCAAGCCACTGCCCCAGGCCCTCAGCGACTTCACCCGGGTGACCGGGATCAGCGTGGTCTACACCGATGAAGCGCCCTACAGCCTCCAGGCTCCGGCCGTCAGCGGCCAGCTCAGTGCCGAGCAAGCCCTGCAACGCCTGTTGGGCAATTCCGGCTTCACCTACCGGCACAGTGATGCCCATACCCTGGTGCTCGAACCTCTGCCACGCAATGGCGGGGTGAACCTGGGGGCCATCAGTGTCACCGCCCAGGGCAACAATGACAGCACCAGCTACCAGCCACCGGCTACCACCTCGGTGGCTCGCTCCCAGGCGCTGAACCAGGAAATCCCGCAGATCATCAACGTGGTGCCGGCCCAGGTGCTGCGCGATCAAGCCCCGCGCAACCTGGACGATGCCCTGGCCAATGTCAGCGGCATCACCCAGACCAACACCCTGGGCGGCACCCAGGACGCGGTGCTGCTGCGCGGCTTTGGCGACAACCGCAACGGTTCGATCATGCGTGACAGCATGCCGGTGGTGCAGGGTCGGGCGTTGAACGCCACGGCGGAGCGGGTGGAAGTGCTCAAGGGCCCGTCGTCGTTGCTGTACGGCATCCAGGACCCGGGCGGCGTGGTCAACGTGGTCAGCAAGAAGCCCGAGCTGCAGCAGTCCACGGCCCTGACCCTGCGTGGCTCGACCTACGGCTCGGGCAAGAACGGCAGCGGCGGCGGCCTGGATACCACCGGGCCAATCGGCGATTCAGGGCTGGCCTATCGGCTGATCGTCGACCATGAAGACGAAGACTACTGGCGCAATTTCGGCACCCATCGCGAATCCCTGGTGGCGCCGTCCCTGGCCTGGTACGGCGAGCGTACCAAGCTGCTGCTGGCCTATGAGCACCGCGAATTCCTCACCCCGTTCGACCGCGGCACGGCCATCGATCCCAAGACCAACCACCCGCTGGATATCCCGGCCAGCCGGCGCCTGGACGAGCCGTTCAACAATATGCAAGGGCGCTCGGACCTGTACCGCTTTGAAGCCGACCACGAACTCAACGACGACTGGAAGGCCCACTTCGGCTACAGCTGGAACCGCGAAACCTACGACGCCAGCCAGGTGCGGATCACCAAGGTCAATAACAACGGCACCCTGACCCGGACCATGGACGGCACCCGTGACGCCCTGACCACCGACCGCTACGCCACCCTCAGCCTGGAAGGCAAGGTGCAACTGGCGGGCATGCAGCATGACCTGGTGTTCGGCCTGGATGACGAGTACCGCAAGATCTACCGCGCCGACCTGATCCGTGGTACCCCCACCAGCTTCAACTACCTGAACCCGGTGTACGGCCAGCAAGTGGCCGGCACCAACGTCGGGGCCCCGGACAGCGACCAGACCGACCTGCTGCGCAGCGATTCGCTGTTCTTCCAGGACGCCATCCACCTCACCGACCAGTGGATCCTGGTGGGCGGCGGACGCTTCCAGGAATACGACCAGTACGCCGGCAAGGGGCGGCCGTTCCACGTCAACACCGACAGCAGCGGGCAGAAGTTCGTGCCCCGTGCCGGCCTGGTGTATCGCTACACCGAGCAGCTGTCGTTCTATGGCAGCTACACCGAGTCGTTCAAGCCCAACTCCAGCATCGCCCAGCTGGCCGGTGGCACCGCGGTGCTCGACGGCTCCATTGAACCGGAAGAGGCCAAGTCCTGGGAACTGGGGGCCAAGCTGGATATCCCCGGGCGCATCACCGCCAGCGCGGCGCTGTTCGATATCACCAAGCGCAATGTGCTGGTGACCACCGCCACGGCCAGCGAGACCGTCACCAGCGTCGCCGGTGAAGTGCATTCCCAGGGCCTGGAACTGGACCTGACCGGCCAGCTCAGCGATCAGTGGAGCCTGATCGGCAGCTACGCCTACACCGATGCCGAAGTGACCAAGGACACCCAGTACAAGGGCAAGCAATTGCAGAACGTGGCCAAGCACAGCGGCTCGTTGTCGGCGGTCTACGACTTCGGCAGCCTGCTGGGTGGCGACCGCCTGCGGGTCGGTGCCGGTGCCCGCTATGTGGGCGAGCGCGCCGGGGATGCACCCAACAGCTTCGACCTGCCGGGCTACACCGTGGCCGATGCCTTCGCCACCTACGACACCAAGCTCGAAGGGCAGAAGGTCAAGTTCCAGCTGAATGTGAAGAACCTGTTCGACAAGACCTACTACACCTCCTCGGCCAGCAAGCTCTTCGTCTCCATGGGCGATGCGCGCCAGGTGTCGCTGTCCAGCACGTTGGAGTTCTGATGAAGACCTGGAACCTGCTGTGGCTGGCCCTGGCTTTTGCCGGCGTGGCCCAGGCGGCGCAGCCGGTGGTGGCGCCGGCGGATACGCGGCTGTACCACCGCGAGCATCAGACCCTGCTGCCGGGTTCTGGTAGCAGCTGGGGATTCATCACCCTGGACCCGAGCCGGCCTTATCTGTACCTGGCGCGACGGGAGAACGGCCTGAGCGTGTTCGATGTGGCCAAGCAGCGTCCGCTGCGCACCCTTGACGATTCGGTCGGCGCCAATGGCGTGGTGCTGGTGCCCGAACTGGACCGGCTGCTGGTGCTCAATACCGACGGCAGCCTGGGAGTGGTGCAGTTATCCACACTCAAGCCGCTCAAGCGCATCGCCGTGACTCAAAGCAATCTCAACAGCGCGGTGTACGAACCCAAGACCGGACAGGTGATCATTGTCAGCGGGCGCCGGGCTGATCGTTCGACGCTGTTTGTCTTTGATCCCAAAGAGGAGCGGATCACCGCTGCCCACGAGCTGGCGGTGAAGAAGATCGACCCGCTGCTGCTCAAGGGCGACGGCAGCTTTTTCCTGCCGATGCGCGATGAGGGCACCCTCGCGCGGCTGTCGTCCAGCAGCTTCAAGGTGCTGGATCGCTGGCAGTATCCCGAATGCCAGCGGCCCAGCGCCCTGGCCCAGGATGAGCAGCGCGGGCGTCTGTTCGTCGCCTGCCGTGGCGAACGGCCGCTGCTGCTGGTGCTCGACCGCGACAGCGGCGCGCTGCAGGCCCGCCTGCCAATCAGCCGTGACGTCAACGCCCTGGCCTACGACCCCGAGGCCAGGCGCTTGTTGATTGCCAGCGGGGTGGACGCCAACCTCAGTGTCATCGCCCAGCTGGATGCCGACCACTATCAGCCCCTGGGCACGGTCAGTACCCAACCCATGGCCTACAACATGGCGTTCGATCCCCAGAGTCGGCGGGTGTACCTGGCGGCCATGGACTTCACCCAGCCGGCCGCCAGCCCCGAGGAACCCAAGCCGGACCCGCTGTTCCACGCCAACACCTTCAGCATCCTCACCCTGGCGCCCTAAGCCAGCGGCAAGCGGCAAGCAGTTTTCAGCTTGGCGCTTGCCGCTTGAAACTTGGCGCTGCCCCCAGAGCCTGCCGGTACTCGCCGGGCGTAGCGCCCAGGGCTTGGCGAAAGCGGTTGGTGAAGTGGCTGGCACTGGAAAAGCCGCAGGCCAGGGCAATCTCGCCCAAGGGCAGGTGGCTGTGGCGCAGCAGTTGCCGGGCCCGGCCCAGGCGCCGGGCCAGCAGGTACTGGTGGGGCGGCAGGCCGAAGCTTGCACGGAACATGCGAGCGAAGTGGTACTCGGAAAGGGCACACAAGCCGGCCAACTGGCCCAGGCTCAGCGGCGCGTCCAGCTGGCTGTCGATGTAGTCCACCAGCAGCCGTCGCTGGTGCGCGGCCAAGCCGCCTTTCAAGCGCAGGCCCTGACGCAGGCCCACCTGGTTGAGCAGGGCATGGCTGAGCATTTCGTGGGCCAGGCTGCTGGTCAACAGGCGCTCGCCGGGCTCCTCCCAGTTCAGGCGGATCAACTGCCCAAAGCGCAAGGTCTGCTGCGAATCGTCGAGAAAGGTGCTTTCGCGCAGTTGCAGCGCCCGGGGCTCGCGGTCCAGCAGGGTGACGCAGCCCAGGGCGAATTGCTCGGGGCTGAAATACACATGGGCCAGGCGGATTTCGCCATTGATCACCCAGGCCGACTGGTGCTCGGCGGGCAAGATGCACAGCTTGCCCGGCGCGCCCTTGCTGCCCGGCCGGTCGCGGCGGAAGGTGCCGGTGCCGCCGGCGATGTAGCAGGACAGGGTGTGATGGCTGGGCGCCTGGTACTCCTGGGCGTCGTGGTGGTTGCTCCACAAGGCCGCGGACAAGCCGTCACCCAGCTCGGCGCTGTGCTCCAGGCGAGCATGGGGCGAGCGGTTCAGGGCTTGGAAAACTTGCAGGGTATCCAGGGCGGGCATGGTGGGTACTTCAACTGCTGGTGTTTCGCATCCTACTCCCAGACGCCCGCGCTGCCAGCCCGGCGCCGATAAAAAGCGCAAGTTTATGCAAGCGCGGGCAGCGGGCGGGGCGGGAAACTGTGCGCCTTACCAAGGAGTCGCGCCATGAACCTATCGCTGTATTTGCTCACCGTGCTGATCTGGGGCACCACCTGGATCGCCCTGAAACTGCAACTGGGGGTGGTGGCGATTCCGGTGTCCATCGTCTATCGCTTTGCCCTGGCGGCCCTGGTGCTGTTCGTCATCCTGCTGCTGGCGCGCAAGCTGCAACCGATGAACCGCCGTGGCCACCTGATCTGCCTGGCCCAGGGCCTGTGCCTGTTCTGTGTCAACTTCATGTGTTTTCTGCACGCCAGCCAATGGATTCCCAGCGGCCTGGTGGCGGTGGTGTTTTCCACCGCAACCCTGTGGAACGCCCTGAATGCCCGAGTGTTCTTCGGCCAGCGAATTGCCCGCAACGTGCTGCTGGGCGGCGGCCTGGGGCTGCTGGGCCTGGGGTTGCTGTTCTGGCCGGAACTGGTGAGCCATAGTGCCAGCCCGCAAACCCTGCTGGGCCTGGGCTTGGCGCTGCTGGGCACCCTGTGCTTCTCGGCGGGCAACATGCTCTCCAGCCTGCAGCAGAAGGCCGGGCTCAAGCCCCTGACCACCAATGCCTGGGGCATGGCCTACGGCGCTGGGATGCTGGCGTTGTATTGCCTGAGCCAGGGCATTGCCTTCGAAGTGGACTGGAGCACGCGCTACATAGGTTCGCTGCTGTACCTGGTGATTCCGGGATCGGTGATCGGCTTCACCGCCTACCTGACCCTGGTGGGGCGCATGGGCCCGGAGCGGGCGGCCTATTGCACCGTGCTGTTCCCGGTGGTGGCGCTGAATGTCTCGGCCTTTGCCGAAGGCTACCAGTGGACCGCCCCGGCCCTGGCCGGGCTGGTGGCGGTGATGCTGGGCAACCTGTTGGTGTTCCGCAAACCCAAGCCGCAGGTGATGGCCAAGGCGGCCACCGCCTGAGCAGGCTTCAACCCTTCCACACCTGCGGGTTGACCAGGTCCTGCGGGCGCTCGCCCAGCAGGGCGCTGCGCAGGTTGCTGATGGCGCGCTCGGCCATGGCGTCGCGGGTCTCGGTGGTGGCCGAGCCAATGTGCGGCAGGGTCACGGCATTCTGCAGCTGGAACAAAGGCGACTGCGCCAGCGGCTCCTTCTCGTACACATCCAGCCCGGCGCCGCGGATCTGGCCCTTCTGCAAGGCTTCGATCAGCGCCGGCTCGTCCACCACCGGGCCGCGGGAAATATTCACCAGAATCGCTTCGGGCTTCATCAGCGCTAGTTCGCGATGGCTGATCAGGTGCCGGGTCTGCTCGCTCAGGGGCACCACCAGGCAGACGAAATCCGCCTCGGCGAGCAACTGCTCAAGGCTGCGAAACTGGGCGCCCAGCTCCTGTTCCAGGGCACTCTTGCGGCTGTTGCCGCTATAAAGGATGGGCATGCCGAACCCCAGGCGGCCACGGCGAGCGATGGCCGCGCCGATATTGCCCATGCCGACAATCCCTAAGGTCTTGCCATGCACATCGCAACCGAACAGCGCCGGGCCGACGCTGGCCTGCCAGTGTCCGGCCTTGGTCCAGGCGTCCAGTTCGGCCACCCGTCGGGCACTGCTCATGATCAGGGCGAAGGCCAGGTCGGCGGTGCTTTCGGTGAGCACGTCTGGGGTGTTGGTGAGCATCAGCCCGCGCTGGTTGAAGTAGTCCAGGTCGTAGTTGTCGTAGCCCACCGAGATGCTCGACACCACTTCCAGTTGCGCCCCGTGCTCCAGCTGCGCGCGCCCCAGCTTGCGCCCGACGCCGATCAGGCCGTGGGCCCGGGGCAGGGCCTCATTGAACTGCGCGGCAATATCCCCGTGCTTGGGGTTGGGCACTATGACCTCGAAATCCTGTTGCAGGCGTTCGGTCATGGCGGGGGTGATGCGGCTGAAGGCGAGTACGGTCTTTTTCATCGCGGCAAGGCTCGTCAGGCGGGAAAGAATGCCAAGCAAGCTAACATTTTTGCTGCTGCATGCGTAGAAGCTGCCTGGTGTAGGCGTCCGCAAGAGCAACGCCAGGCTCAGGGGCCTCTTCGCCGGCAAGCCGGTTCCTGTGGGCGAGGGCGGTCGATGGTGGCCCTGCGGCTCAGTTGGCCACGCGCGCGCCGGCCAGGCTGCCGCTCAGTTCATGGGCCGCCAGTTCCGCCTGGTGCGCGGCGAGGATCTCCGGCAGGAAGCCGCGCAGGTATTCGACCCAGGTCTTGATCTTGGCGTCCAGGTACTGGCGCGATGGGTAGATGGCGTACAGGTTCAGCTCCTGGGAGCGGTACTGGGGCATCACCCGCACCAGGGTGCCGTTGCGCAGGCCCTCGATGGCCGCGTACAGCGGCAGCACGCCAACCCCCATGCCGCTGATGATCGCGGTTTTCATCGCATCGGCGGAGTTGACCAGGAATGGCGAGCTGTTGATGGTTACCAGCTCTTGGCCTTCGGGGCCGTCGAACAGCCATTTCTCCAGGGGAATCACCGGGCTCACCAGGCGCAGGCAGGCGTGGTTCAGCAGGTCACTGGGCTTCTGGGCGCAGCCGTTGGCTTTCACATAGGCCGGCGAGGCGCAGACGATGCTGTAGGTGATGCCCAGGCGCTGGGAAACGAAACCCGAATCCGGCAGCTCGCTGGCCAGCACGATGGACACGTCGTACCCCTCGTCCAGAAGGTCCGGCACGCGGTTGGCCATGGTCAGGTCGAAGGTCACGTCCGGGTGGGTCTTGCGGTAATGGGCGATGGCGTCGATCACGAAGTGCTGGCCGATGCCGGTCATGGTGTGCACTTTCAACTGGCCTGAGGGGCGGGCGTGGGCGTCGCTGGCCTCGGCCTCGGCTTCCTCGACATAGGCCAGGATCTGTTCGCAGCGCAGCAGGTAGCGCTTGCCGGCTTCGGTCAGGGCGATGCGGCGGGTGGTGCGGTTGAGCAGGCGGGTTTGCAGGTGCGCCTCAAGGTTGGAGACGGCGCGCGAGACGTTGGCCGTGGTGGTGTCCAGCTGCACCGCGGCGGCGGTGAAGCTGCCAGCCTCGGCCACACAACTGAAGGCGCGCATGTTTTGCAAGGTGTCCATGGAGTGCTCTCAGGGGAGATGGCAAATTGTGACACGAAGTTACGGGGGCTTGGATAGACGACAAAGGGATTATCGCGTTTACGGTAACAAAGATTCACAGGAATCCCAGCTTATCGTCGGGCGGGGCTCACCCTAGAATTGCCCCGATCTCTGGGACCCGGTTCGCCGGTGAAGCGCCTCCAGGCCCATCGCGGTGTCTGGAACGCCGGTCAGCGGGTGCCCGAGAGAGATGTGCTTCTCCCCCCGATCTCAGGAATTCGCAGCAGTGCCGCGTCGCATCAGCAGAGGGCTCAAGACCCTCAGTGTTTGGGCTTTATCGTTAGCAATCAGCGGCTGCATCGGAACCGGAGGCATTGCCCCACAGGGCAAGACACTTCCCGCTAATAGCTTGGCCACCGACGAGGCGATCAACAGCGCCGCGCAGGACGCCCACTGGCCCAGCGCCCAGTGGTGGCAGGCCTATGGCGACCCGCAGTTGAACCACTGGATCGAGCTTGCCGTGCAAGGCAGCCCAAGCCTGGCCATGGCCGCCGCCCGGGTGCGCCAGGCCAAGGCCATGGCCGGCATTGCCGAAGCGGCCGAGTCGCTGCAGGTCAAGGGCGACGCCACCCTCAAGCGCCACAACTGGCCCACCGATCCGTTCTACGGCCCCGGTGCCCTGTCCAACAGCACCACCTGGGACAACAACGCGGCTCTGGGCTTGAGCTACGCCCTGGACCTCTGGGGCCGGGAAAGCAACAACAGCGAACGCGCCGTGGACCTGGCCCATATGAGCGTGGCCGAAGCCCGCCAGGCCCAACTGGAACTGGTGAACAATATGGTGCGCAGCTATATCCAGTTGTCCCTGCACTTCGCCCAGCGCGACGTGGTCCAGGCCACCTTGAAACAGCAGCAACAGATTCTCGAGCTGGCGCAACGGCGCCTGGACGGCGGCATCGGCACCCATTTCGAAGTCAGCCAGGCCGAGGCGCCGCTGCCGGAAACCCATCGCCAGCTGGATGCCCTGGACGAGGAAATCGCCCTGACCCGCAACCAACTGGCGGCCCTGGCCGGCAAGGGCCCGGGGGAGGGCGCGCAAGTGCAGCGGCCAAGCCTGTCCCTGGGCGCCGCGCTGAAACTGCCCTCGGCCCTGCCTGCACAATTGCTCGGGCAGCGTCCGGACGTGGTCGCCAGCCGCTGGCAAGTGGCGGCCCAGGCCCGTGGTATCGACGTGGCCCATGCCGGTTTCTATCCCAATATCGACCTGGTGGGCAGCATCGGTTTCATGGCCACCGGCGGCGGGGCCCTGGAGTTCCTCTCCGGCAAGAAGCTCAACTACAACCTTGGCCCGGCCATTAGCCTGCCGATCTTCGACGGCGGCCGCCTGCGTTCCGAGCTGGGTGAAGCCGCCGCCGGCTACGACCTGGCCGTGGCCAAGTACAACCAGACCCTGGTGCAGGCGCTGAAGAGCATTTCCGACCAGTTGATCCGCCGCGAGTCCATGGACAAGCAGCAAGCCTTCGCCGCCGAGTCGGTGGCCGCTGCGCAGAAGACCTACGACATCGCCACCGTGGCCTTCCAGCGCGGCCTCACCGACTACCTGAATGTGCTTAACGCCCAGAGCCTGCTGTTCCGTCAGCAGCAGATTCAGCAACAGGTGCAGGCCGCGCGCCTGACCGCCCAGGCGGACCTGGTGACGGCCCTGGGCGGCGGTCTTGAGGCCGGCGCTGATACGCCGGACGAAAGCCGCACCCAGGCACCCAAGACCCCGACCGCCCTGACCATCCTTCACTGAAGCAGGCACCCATGACTTCCTTGCCCGCCCCCTTGCGCTGGCTGTACTCCCTTGAATGGCGCCGGGGTTTCTTTGACTGGGCACGCAGCGACGGCGTGACCTGGGTCTATATCTTCAAGGTGCTGGCCGCTGCATTCCTCACCCTGTGGCTGGCCATGCGCCTGGAGCTGCCGCAACCGCGCACGGCGATGATCACCGTGTTTATCGTCATGCAGCCGCAAAGCGGCCAGGTGTTCGCCAAGAGTTTCTATCGCTTTCTCGGCACCCTGACCGGCTCGGCGGTGATGGTGGCGCTGATCGCCCTGTTCGCCCAGAACACCGAGCTGTTCCTCGGTGCCCTGGCGATCTGGGTGGGCATCTGCTCGGCCGGTGCCGCGCGCTACCGCAACTTTCGCGCCTACGGTTTTGTGCTGGCCGGCTACACCGCGGCCATGGTCGGCCTGCCGGCCCTGGCCCATCCGGAAGGGGCCTTTATGGCGGCGGTGTGGCGGGTGCTGGAGATCTCCCTGGGAATTCTCTGCTCGACCCTGGTCAGCGCCGCGATCCTGCCGCAGACCGCCAGCGCCGCCATGCGCAACGCCCTGTACCAGCGCTTTGGGGTGTTCGCCCTGTTCGTCACCGATGGCCTGCGAGGGCGCAGCCAGCGCGACATTTTCGAAAGCAGCAACGTGCGCTTTATCGCCGAGGCCGTGGGCCTGGAAGGGCTGCGCAGCGTCACCGTGTTCGAAGACCCGCACATGCGCCGGCGCAACGGCCGCCTGAGCCGCCTGAACAGCGAGTTCATGGGCATCACCACGCGCTTCAACGCCCTGCATCAGTTGCTCGAACGCCTGCGCAGCAGCGGCGCCGATCAGGTGGTGGCGGCGATCAAGCCGGGGCTCTACGACCTGGCGGAACTGCTCGACGGGTTCTCCGGGCGGGCCCTCACCAGCCCCGATGCGGCGCGCCTGGCCAGCGCCCTGGCGGCCTACAAGAGCGAGCTGCCGGCGCGGGTGCGCAGCCTGCGCGCGGTGTTCCAGGAAACCGCTCCGAGCGATGCCGAGCAGCTGGATTTCCACACCGCCTATGAACTGCTGTACCGCTTTGTCGACGAGCTGCACAGCTACGCCCAGACCCACGCTTCCCTGTCCGACCACAGCCACGAACGCGAACGCTGGGACGAGCCCTACACCCCGCAGACCAACTGGCTGGCCAGCGCCGCCTCAGGGCTTCGCGCGGCCTTCGTGCTGGTGATCCTGGGCAGCTATTGGGTGGCCACGGCCTGGCCCAGCGGCGCCACCATGACCCTGATCGCCGCCGCCACCATTGGCCTCTCGGCGGCCACGCCGAACCCCAAGCGCATGGCCTTCCAGATGGCCTGCGGAACCTTGATCGGGGCGCTGGTGGGCTTCGTCGAAATGTTTTTCGTGTTCCCCTGGCTCGACGGCTTCCCGCTGCTGTGCCTGACCCTGGCGCCGGTCATCGTGCTGGGTTCGTTCCTGGCTTCCAGGCCCAGGTACGCCGGGGTCGGCCTGGGCTTGCTGATCTTCTTCAGCACCGGCTCGGTGCCGGACAACCTGACCGTCTACAACCCCTATGCCTTCATCAACGACTACATCGCCATGGTCATGGGCATGCTGGTCTGCGCCGCCGCCGGGGCGATCATTCTGCCGCCCAACAGCCGCTGGCTGTGGCGGCGCCTGGAGCAGGACTTGAGGAGCCAGGTGGTGTACGCCATCAGCGGCAAGCTCAAGGGCCTGGCGTCGAGTTTCGAAAGCCGCACCCGCGACCTGCTGCACCAGGCCTATGGCCTGGCGGTGGGCCAGCCCAAGGTGCAGAGCGAGCTGCTGCGCTGGATGTTCGTGGTGCTGGAAGTCGGTCACGCCATCATCGAGCTGCGCAAGGAGCAGGCGATTCTCCCGGTGCACCCGGCCTATGCCGAATCCCAGCCTTGGCGCCAGGCGATCCGGGTCATGGGCCGCTCCCTGGTGCGGCTGTTTTTGCAACCGAGCCAGAGCAACCTGGAGCGCGGGCTGATTGCCGTGGACCACGCCATCAGCCGGGTCCAGGCCACCGACGAACCCTTCGCCCCGCACTTCGACACCTCGGCCCTGCGCCGGGTCAAGAGCTACCTGCATTTCATCCGTACTTCACTGCTCGACCCGCAATCGCCGCTGGCGGCCTATGCCCTGGCCAAGCCGGCAGCGCCTGCACCCCAAGGACTTGACCATGCCTCGTGAAATCGCCTTCCACGGCGTTTACATGCCCACCATGACCCTGATGTTCTTTATCGCCGCGGCCCTGGCCTGGGCCCTGGACCGGTTCATCTCCGGCTATGACCTGTATCGCTTCTTCTGGCACCCGGCGCTGCTGCGCCTGAGCCTGTTCTGCTGTCTGTTCGGCGCCATGGCGCTCACTGTCTACCGTTGAGATTCGCCCAATGAAAAAGTTTTTCAGCCTGCTCGCCACCCTGCTCGTGCTGGCCCTGGCCCTGTGGATCGGCCGCACCCTGTGGGAGCACTACATGTACACCCCCTGGACCCGTGACGGCCGGGTGCGGGCGGACATTATCAACGTCGCCGCCGACGTCACCGGCGAAGTGGTGGACGTGCCGGTCAAGGACAACCAGCTGGTGCGCAAGGGTGACGTGCTGATGCAGATCGACCCCGAGCACTACCAGATTGCGCTCAAGCAGGCGCAATCGTTGGTGGCGTCGAAGAAGGCCACCTGGGAGATGCGCAAGGTCAACGCCCGGCGCCGCGCCGACATGGACAACCTGGTGATCTCCAAGGAAAACCGCGACGACGCCGGCAACATCGCCGACTCGGCCCTGGCCGACTACCAGCATGCCCAGGCCCAGCTGGAAGCGGCGCAACTCAACCTTGCGCGCACCCAGGTGCGGGCGGCGGTGGATGGCTACGTCACCAACCTCAACGTGCACCGCGGCGACTACGCGCGCATCGGCGAGGCGAAGATGGCGGTGGTGGACATGAACTCGTTCTGGGTCTACGGCTTCTTCGAGGAAACCAAGCTGCCCCACGTGCGCGTGGGGGATAAGGCCGATATGCAATTGATGAGCGGCCAGGTGCTCAAGGGCCATGTGGAAAGCATTTCCCGCGGCATCTACGACCGTGACAACCCGGAAAGCCGCGAGCTGATCGCCGACGTCAACCCGACCTTCAACTGGGTGCGCCTGGCCCAGCGGGTACCGGTGCGCATCCACATCGACGAAGTGCCGGACGGCGTGCTGCTGGCCGCCGGCATCACCTGCACCGTGGTGGTCAACCCGGAACCCCAATAGACGCGATTTGGCGTGTGTAGGAGCTGGCTTGCCAGCGAAGACGCCGGCCGGGGCGATGCAAGGCTCGCGGGCCGCTTCGCCGGCAAGCCGGCTCCTACGACGCTGGCGGGTTATTTGTAGCTTTTGTGCATGATCGCCAGGGATTTTTTCGCCGCCGCTTCCAAGCCGTCGTCGACGTGGTTGATGACCGCCACCAGTTTCGGGTTCTGCAGCACGTCGACACCGGGGTGACGCTGCTGGGCCAGGCGCGAGACGATGATGTACTGGGTTACCGCGTAATGCAGCTTGAACTGGCCGCTGTCCCGGGCCTTGGCGATGGCCGCTTTGACAAAGGCCTGGCGCTGGGCCGTGGTCATGCCCTGGAACAGGTCGGGGAGATCGAAATGGATCTCGGCGGAGAAAATCGCCACCTCCTCATCCCGCGCTTCGTCGTACATCACCTGCTTGCTGGTCACCTGGGCCTTGAGCTCGTTGAAGCGCTGCTCGCCTGCGGCCAGTTGCTCCGGGTTCATCTTGCCTTTCAAGGTATCCAGCTGGCTGGTGTCCTCGGTGTTGTCGATGATCTTCAGCCAGGCATAAGCCTTCACCAGGTCGCCGGATTCTTCGGCGGCGTCGGCCAGGCTCTGCTGCGGTTCCGGGTTGCCATGCAGCGCCGAGCGTTCCAGCCAGCGCAGGGCCAGGTCTCGGTCCTTGGGAAAGTCCTTGTCGCCGAACCAGTAGGTGGCGTACATGCCGTACTCGGCGCACCAGTCGTTCTGTGACGCCGAGTAGGCGATGTAGTTGAAGGACTCGCGGTCGCGTTCGGCCTTGGGCTTGTCCGTTTCCTGGTCGGTGGTGGTGGACAGGTAGCAGAAGGCCCGGGTGTAGTGCGGCGCAGCCATGGCGAAGCAGCCCTTGGCGTTCTTGTAGTCCTCGATCTCGTTCAGCTTGTAACCGATGCCGTACAGCAGATCGGCCTCCATGGCCGGGTTGCAATACTCGTTGGCGCTGACCTTGGGCAGCACGGATTCCAGGGTCAGCTTGGGCAGGGTGTCATTCAGCTCGGGGAGTTTCGGTTCGGTGTTTTCCGCAGGCGTGGTGGCGCAAGCCGCCAGCAAGACAGCCAATGCCAGTGGCAGCACGTTGAACAATTTCAA
This sequence comes from Pseudomonas sp. NFXW11, assembly GCF_049887815.1. Classification (NCBI taxonomy): domain Bacteria; kingdom Pseudomonadati; phylum Pseudomonadota; class Gammaproteobacteria; order Pseudomonadales; family Pseudomonadaceae; genus Pseudomonas; species Pseudomonas sp. NFXW11. The sequence continues at coordinate 130,638 of NZ_JAGEKI010000013.1, forward strand.
TGGGTATTCCCTGAGCGGCGGATGAAAAAAGTCGCGCATGAAATCAGGCAGGGACGGGGTAGGGCGGTGGGTGAGCCATTCCGTGCTTGGGTGTCGATACCAGCGATTCCATGCGGCGAGCGCATTCTACTGGGAATGCCATGGGCTACAACCCGAACCGCACCACCGCTGTAGGAGCTGGCTTGCCAGCGAAGGCGCCGGCATGGGCGATGCAAGGCTTGCAGGCCCCTTCGCCGGCAAGCCGGCTCCTACGGGAGACAGGCGCTACACCCGGCTGGCTTGCAGGCGTGGGAGGTCAGAGCTTGGCGCCCAATCCGAAGCGCTTCATCAGGCCCTTCTCCAGCAAACCCTTGGGCAGCAGATTGGCCAGTAGCGGCAGGGCGCGGCTGCCGTTGCCGATGCGTACCAGGCGCGGCGGTTTGTCCTGCTGCACGGCCTTGAGCAAATCGGCGGCGAATTCGCTGGCGGGGGTGGGTTTATCCTGGGAGGCCTTGGCCCGGGCGCGGATGCCCTCGCGCAGCGGCCACCAGGGCGATTGCTCGTTGAGCAACTGTTCGGCTTCGGCCCCGGCGTTCTTGGCAAAACTCGAGGCAATGGCCCCGGGCTGCACTTCCATCACCCGGATACTGAACGGCGCCAGCTCCATGCGCAGGGCATCGCTCAAGGCGTGCACCGCGGCTTTCGACGCACAATAGGCACCGGCAAAGGGCGTCACCAGCACCCCGGACACACTGCCGATATTCACCACCAGGCCACGGCTGCGGCGCAGCACCGGGAACATCGCCCGGGTCACCCCGACCACTGCGAACACATTGGTTTCGAACTGGCGCTGCAGGGCTTGCACGCCGCCATCCAGCAGCGGGCCCATGGCGCCATAACCGGCGTTGTTGATCAGCACATCGAGGCCACCGTACTGCTGGTTGATCTCCTCGCTCAAGGCGCCCAGGGCCGGGCCGTCATTCACATCCAATTGCACCGCCTTGAACCCGGCGCCTTGCAGGGCTGCCACATCCTCGGCCTTGCGGGCCGTGGCCAGCACCGTGAAGCCGGCGTTCTTGAAGGTATCGGCCAGGGCACGGCCGATGCCGCTGGAACAACCGGTGATCAACGCTACGGGCATGGCGCGGTCCTTGTGCTGAGAGGGGAAAGGGCAAATCAGTCGGAGAAACTACCCTGTAAACGCTCGGCGCGAAACTCCAGGGTTTGCGGGCGATAGCCCGGGCGCAGGGGCGGCAGCGGCAGGCAGTCCTGCCAGTTGGCGCCGGCCTGCAACTCGCCGGGGCCACGATAGCGCGGAGCGTTGTACTGGTTTTCCGCGAGGTTCACCGTATCCCCCGGCGCGTAGGCGGCAACCCGCCAGCGCAGTTCGACCAGGGGCACCTTGTTGCCGTTGTTGAGCTTGACCTGCAGCGGCCGGTCGGCGGGGCAATGCTCCGGGGCGTAGGCCAGGCGCAATTCCAGACGCGCCAGTTGCTGGGCTTCGCGGTTGTCCATCCAGACCACCCAACAGGCCACCAGGGCCAGGCCGAAGGCGGCGGCCAGGGACACGGGCAGGGCTTTGGCGGGGTAGCGCAGAAGCAGGATCAGCCAGGTGATGACCAGCAGAACACCGATGAACATGACGCGAGCCTCGGGGAACAGGAGGGGACATCCTACCTAAGCGTAGGTGGGGTTGGCGATGGAGGATGGCCTTGCGGGTATTACTCAGTGTTCCATAGTGAGAATATATATTGTGGATAATATATGGTCTCTTATTGCATATTTATCACTGGAATGGAGCCTATATTGTCCATAATATGGATCGATATCCCCTAGGCCGGAGGCAAGCGCAGCGTTATGTCGCTCACTCGTTTCATGTACACACCGTCCGAGATCACGGTCGAGATCGGAAAAAACGCCCAGGCTCTCAGGTTGTCGAAAAACCTGTCGCGCAAAACCCTGGCCGAGAAGTCCGGGGTACCTGCCTCGACCATCAAGCGCTTCGAGTTGCAGGGAGCCATTTCCCTTGAGTCGATGGTGCTGATTGCGACGGCTTTGGATGAGCTCGATCCGCTGCTCAGGTTGTTCAAACCACCTTCGCCAAACACGCTGTTTGAGCTGCAAAACTCAAAACGCCAGAGGGGCACCCGATGACTGAACGAGGCATCAAAAAATACAAGCCGATCGAGCAATTGGGAGTCTTCATGCATGGCCGGCAGGTGGGGGTGCTGATCTGGAATCGTCAGGGCTGCTACTTCACCTACGCCAAGGAATGGCTGACCCAGGGATTCAACCTTTCGCCGCAACTGACCTTCGACGAGAAGCCGCAGCAACCCGATAGCCAATTGTTCCTGGGCATTCATGGGGCCTTCGCCGATTCCCTTCCCGATGGTTGGGGTTTGCTGCTGATGAAGCGTTTTTTTACTGCTGAGTATGGATCGCGGGTCGCCAATGGCCTGACTCAACTCGATCGGCTTGCCTACATTGGCAACCGTGGGATGGGCGCCTTGGAGTACTATCCCATGGCGGAAAAAGTGGTCCAGGAGCCCATCAGTCTTTCACTGTTGTACGAGGCTTCGGTCCAGGTCCAAGTAGGTGAGACGCTTGACGTCCTGAAGGCGCTGCGAATTGCCGGTGGCTCCCCAGGTGGCGCCAGGCCCAAGGCCGCCGTTGCCCTTTCAGAGGATCTGTCGCATGTGGTTTCGGCCTTCGATCCCTTACCTGAGGGCTACGCGCACTGGATAGTAAAATTCAGAGCCCTGCAGGAGCCCTGGTCGACGGGCGCGATTGAATATGCCTACGCCCGTATGGCCCGCGCGGCCGGGGTCGATATGGCGTATTGCGAGTTGATAACGGTGCCCTCAGAACAGGGATGGAACGAGCGTTTCTTTGCCACCCGGCGTTTTGATCGCAGGCATAACGAGAAAGTCCACATGATGACCGCTGCCGGCATTTTGCATGCGGACTTCAGAATTCCCTGCCTGGACTACAAGGACTTGCTGCGGCTGACCTTTGCGTTGACCAAGAGCGCCAAGGAAGTGGAAAAAATGGCCCGGCTCATGGTGTTCAACGGCCTGGCGCACAATTACGACGATCATGCGAAGAACTTCGCCTTTCTCTATGAAGAGGGGCATGACGGCTTGAGTGGGCAATGGGTTCTTGCGCCTGCGTACGACCTGACTTTCTCCACTGGAATGGGGGAGCACACCACCGCGTTCGACGGCCAGGGGCGTCCGTCCAGAAAGGCGATCAGGCGTTTGTGCGCGGACTACAAGTTTCTCAAGCCGGATGACTACATTGATCAGACGCTGGATGCGTTGGGCAACTGGGAAGCGGTGTTTGACGAACTGAATATCCTGACCGCCGATGGGCAGGAGATATTCGAGACGCTTGAGGATGTTCGCCAGCATCTTTAAGAGTAAAGCCTGGTGAAAGAATGCACGCCAGGCCGGGAATTCCCCTATGCCCTGCATAGGGTCTTCGGGGGTCGGCGCACTCAACGTCAGGGGGGCGAACTGGCGCATGAGGGCGAATCAGGTAGTCAGGTGTGTTTCAGTTCATCTGTGAACTTGATCGGATAATCCCTGGTTAAATTTAATCAAACCAATGTTCAAGAAATATTTTGCAATATTTGTGGGCGCATAACCCCGTAAGTTTTTACTCTCCTCGTTTGTCCTGTATCTGATCAAGGCGAAAAACCACGATCGCTTGGAACGCGTAAGTGAAAGCAATAGCGCAATAAAGCCAAATATGGAAATGTGATCAGAGGGTTGCACAATGTCAGAACATTTTATTAGCGTGAGAAACGAAGAGACGATATCTACCACTTCAAACCCTTCACCTGGAATGAATTTTTCAGATCGTTCATCATTTACCATCCATGCAGCAAAGGCCGGATCAAGCATGGGTAATAATACGACCAAGACCGGGCATGTTTTCTTAGAGATCAATACGCCCGGCTATCGAGGTTCCATAGGTTTTAGCCCGGGTGAAAAATACGACACTTCACGTGACAATATTTCGCTCAATGATCGCGAGATTTACAAGGAGACAAGCTCGCATCGGTTTGAACTTCCGAGTAGTCCTAAGTTTGACAATATGATGAATATTCTTACGGCGCAGGTTAAGGGCTATGCAAGCGGTGCAATAGAACCTGGAGACTACAATCTCTTGTTCAATAACTGCATCCATTTTGTCGAGAAAATACTTGACAAAGCCGGCATAAAAATCGATCTGGCAACAACGCCGGACGGTGTGGCGAAGGAAATCAGCAAAGTTCCGGAAAAACTTAAAACCCCTCTCCTTATTGATTTGGATGGAAGCGGTATAACGACCTTGCCAATTGAGCAGGGTGTCGAATTTGACTTTGATGGAGAGTCACAGCCTATTCATACAGGATGGGCGGGTACAAACAGTGGCTTCCTTGTGATGGATAGAAATAAAGACGGCATCATAAATGATGGTAAAGAGCTGTTCGGCGATCGTACTCCTCTGCCAAACGGTGGAACGGCGCCAGATGGCGTTATCGCACTCGCCGCCCTGGACAGCAATCTTGATGGGTTTATCGACAAGAATGACAGCGTGTGGGCGGATCTGAAGATTTGGCAAGACATCAATAGCAACGGGATTTCCGAGGCAAATGAGCTTCAGTCATTGATCGATATTGGCTTGAAAAATATAAACCTGTCCTTCACCAGGGATTCAATTTTAGATAAGCATGGAAATATTCATGAACTGAATTCGTCGGTAACATGGAATGATGGCCGGGTTACAGATATATCGGATGTTTTATTCAAGGTTCTTGATCCGAAGGCAAGTGATGATGTTCTAAACTTCATTTCGCAAGATTTTTCGATTGATGTGGTCGGCTCAAGGTACACGGCTGAAGAGGTGTATTCATGATGAGTCGAATGCCAGCTAGGCGCGCTAGCATCATTTGTTTATCGCTGCTGCTTCTATCCACGCCGGCAGTCTCGGATGACCCTATGAAAAAAACAACTGTTACGCTGCCCCCGGCAATTGTTAAAAAATTCGACTATCCGCCGGGTCCGCAAATCAATAACTACCCTAAAGACAGGGAAGAGTTTTCTCACTTGCTCGAACTTTCCAGTATGGGTAACGCGCACTTCAACTATATTCTGGGCAGGATTTATAGTGACGACCGGCTGGATGAATCGGAAAAAGACTACAAGACCAGCCTGTTTTATTATGAAAAGGCGATTGCTTTGTATGCGCGTCACCCAGAGGCGCTTACAAATCTGGGGGTTCTCTATCAACGTGGTTTAGGGGTGGCAAAAGATGTAAAGAAGGCCGTCGCCTTGTATGAACGGGCCGGCGAAGTGGGCTCGGTTATAGCCTTCAATAACTTAAGTGTTATCTATGCCATGGGTGATGAGGTTCCGCAGGATTTCGAAAAGGCAAAAATATACAATCAAAATGCGGCTCATCTGGGTGATGCGCAAAGTATCGAGCTGTTAAGGCATTGGGATTATTATGTTGAAATATCTTCAACGAAAGATGACAAGGAAATAGAAAAAATTGCAGAAAAGTACAAGAAAATCGAATTGCAAAAAAAGCTGAGCCAATAGGCCGTATTTTATCATTGTTGATCTCATTACCCCCCTGAGCGCTCGGGGGTAACGAGATAAGTCAGTACCCGCTTTTTGTGATTTATGCCGCGCAATCTATAGGTTTCTTAGGTTATAGGTGCTGCACTGGGCAGCGGTTTCATCGATCACCTCAGGCTTTCCGTAACATTCCCAACACCCATGGCTTGGACATAAACTGCGACGCCTTTGTCGTTGCTCCGTATCGGACGTGGGACTAGCCTTTGAGCGTCGCTACCAATTTAGCGACTGGGCTTGGTAACCCGTTTTGATACAGGCGCAACAGCGCCCCATTTCACTCTTGCAGGCGCTTTTTTTGTGCCTGCACACTCGTGCAATGGCGGCTGTGCGTGGGAGGGCTCGTCCCTGCCGGGTTCCTGTATCTCCGGTTTACCAACCTGCGCGCAGCTGCCACCCATTCGCTTGGTAACGAACGTGGCAGCTCTCACCTTGATATGGGGGTTCCACCATGTGCGCTATCAAAACCTCTGGCTTTGTCACCTTCGGTTCCTGTGGCGATGCCGATCAGTCCCTGTTCCGCGTCAATGCCGACGTGCCTTTGCAGCAGGCCCTGGAGCACGCTTCGACCCTGCTGTACTACGCCAAGAAACTCGCCCTGGATGCGGCCATGGAAGACCAGGGCGAGCGCTACGCCTGGGCCGCGCATTTCCTGGCGGAGATGGGCAAGGCGGTGATCGATGATGTGGGATTGGGGATAAAGGAAGAGGTGTTGCAGGCTTGATCAATGTCAGTTGATTGAGGGAGTGGAAAGGGCGCTGCGTCTTTGTGGGAGGGACGCGGCGCTTTTTCTTGCCGCTTGCCGCTCGAAGCTTTCCGTTGCTGCAAAAAAATCCCCCCGTCCATTCGCCTGCGGATAGGGGACGCAGGCACCTGGAAAGGGGGAACACAAAGGTCTTACCAACACGACTCCCTGCTTTTACTTGCAGCTTGCCGCTTGAAGCTTACGGCTGCGTCTCTTGCCGCTTGCCGCTTGAAGCTTACGGCTGCGTCTCTTGCCGCTTGCCGCTTGAAGCTTGCGGCTGCGCTTACTGCGCTATGGTTTTCACCGAAACGCCCCGCTCCACCGGCGTCGAACGCCCATAGATATCCTCAAACCGCTCGATATCGTCCTCACCCAAATAACTGCCCGATTGCACTTCGATGATCTCCAGCGGGATCTTCCCGGGGTTGCGCAGGCGGTGCACCGAGGCGATGGGGATGTAGGTGGACTGGTTCTCAGTGAGCAGGAACACGTTCTCGTCACAGGTGACTTCGGCGGTGCCGCTGACCACTATCCAGTGTTCGGCGCGGTGGTGGTGCATCTGCAGGGACAGGCAGGCCCCCGGCTTGACCGAGATGTGCTTGACCTGGAAACGCCCGCCCATGTCCACCGAGTCGTAGGAGCCCCACGGGCGGTACACCTCGCAGTGGTTCTGGGTTTCGCTGCGGCCCTGTTCGTTGAGGGTGTTGACCATCTGTTTCACCCCTTGGACCTTGTCCTTGTGGGCGATCATCATGGCGTCCTTGGTTTCCACCACCACGATGTTTTCCAGGCCGATCACCGACACCAGCTTGCCGTTGCCGTGGATCATGCAGTTCTTGCTGTCCTGGATCACCACATCGCCCTTGCTGACGTTGCCGTTGGCGTCTTTTTCATGCACGTCCCATAGCGACGACCAGCAGCCCACATCGCTCCAGCCGGCAGTCAGGGGCACCACGCAGGCGCGCTGGGTCTTTTCCATCACCGCGTAGTCGATGGAGTTGTCCGGGCAGCAGGCGAAGGTGGCTTCATCGATGCTGACGGTGTCTGGGTCCTGCTGGCTGCGCTCCAGGGTCAACAGGCAGGTGTCGTAGATGTCCGGGTCGTGTTTTTTCAGCTCTTCGAGGAAGCGGCTGGCGCGGAACAGGAACATGCCGCTGTTCCAGAAATAGCCGCCGGCCTGGACGAACTCGCTGGCACGTTTTTCGTCGGGTTTTTCGACAAAGTGCGAGACCCGGCTGACCCCCTCCGGCAGCAGCGCATCGGCGGTGGACTTGATATAGCCGTAGCCGGTTTCCGGTTTGCTCGCCGGTACGCCGAACAGCACCATTTCGCCGCGCTCGGCAGCTACCGTGGCCAGGGCCAGGGCCCGTTGCAGGGCTTTCTGGTCTTCCAGCACATGGTCGGCGGGCAGCACCAGCATCAGCTCGTCGCGGCCTTCGTTGACCAGCATCATCGCGGTCAGGGCCACGGCAGGCGCGGTGTTGCGGCCGAAGGGCTCCATGAGGATGCGCTGGGCTTCGAGCTTACGGTTGCTCAGCTGTTCGTTGACGATAAAGCGGTGGTCCTTGTTGCAGACCACGATGGGGGTGTCCATGCCTTCGAACACCAGGCGCTCCAGGGTTTGCTGGAACAGCGTGTGTTCGCCGGTCAGGGCGAGGAATTGCTTGGGGAACTGCTTGCGCGAAAGCGGCCAAAGACGTGAGCCGCTACCACCTGACAAGATCACCGGAATCATGTTGTTACTCCTTCACATATCGTTTGGGTTAGAGCTACTGCGTTCTGTCGTTTCACTCTTGTTTTTGTCTGGGAGGCAGTCGCAAGCCCCAAGCATCAAGCGGCAAGAGAAACGCTGTCCCTTGCTGCTTGAAGCTTGCAACTTGCCGCTGCTCTTATCGGGTCGAGACTGGGCGCTTGACCCAGACTGGCGACAGGTTGCTGCCGTTGCCGGTGACGTAGAGCACCGCCGCTTCGCCGCGCTCCAGGGCCACGGGCTTGAGGTCGCTGACCTTTTTCTCACCGTCGTACAGGGCGAAGCTGACCTTCACCGGGTTGATTTCGCGCTCGCCACGACCCTTGGCGGCCACGGCCTTGACCACGTCGGTCTTGCCGTCGGCGGTCTTCAGGGTCAGGGCCTGGTCGCTGAGGTTCTGCACCCGCACCAGGGATTTCTGCTTGTTCTTGAACGGCGGTTCTTCGATCAGTTGCGGCTGGCCGCTGGCGTTGTTGACCAGGGTGTAATAGTGGTCGGCGGCCAGTTTCACCGGCACGCTCTGGCTGCCCACCTTGGCGGTGTAGTCGCCGCCGGGCATAAAGCTGAAATCACTGCTGGCCAGGGGCGCGACGTCGTTGACGTTGGTGCTGCCCACCGTGGCGCTGACTTCGCTGTTGCTGGCGTTGTACAGGCGCACGAAGGTCGAGCCCTTGGGCGCGGTGGGGCCGTACAGTGCGGCATCGCCGGCGGCGAATACCGGGGCGGATAGCAGGCCCAGGCCCGCGGCCAATACGGCGGCTTTCAGGGACTTGGCAGCGAGACGACGAGGAGTAGTAGTGAAAGTCATGAGTGTTACCTCTTTTCAGTTTTGCGCCCGATCGGGCGTCTCGGATTTGTTGATTGCAGCTACGTTCTGTTGGCGAGCACCGGCTTGCTTGAGCGCTGCGACCCACTGCGGGTCGGCGTCGCCGATTTCGTTGTTCACAGGCAGATAGCGTTCAGGGAATTCCCAGATCAGCACCTGGGGCGGGTGGTTCTTGAAGTCGTCGCTTTTCAGGTAGCTGAGCATCGGCAGGATCGGGCCGTGGCCGTCTTCGGCGTAGCTCAGCACGTCGCTGTGCAGGGCCTGTTTCAGCGCGCCGACAAAGTTCCAGCTGGGGTTGGCGCTGTAGCTGGTGCCCACCAGGGTCACCGGCACTTCGTGGTCGGCGAACAGTGCGTCGTCGGCGCCTGGTTGTTCCTCGCTGGCCCGGGTCACGCGTTTTTGCAGTGGCTCTTGGGCCGGCATCAGGTTTTCGAACAGCGGGTCCAGGGGCAGGAAGCGCCGCAGGTCGCCCTGGTGCTCCACGGTCTCCTGGGTTTCGGTGACGAAGCGTTGCGGCTGGCCGCTGAGCGGGGTCTTGGCGGCGATGGTCCGGGCCAGTTGCCGGGCGACGACTTCGGCGCCGGCCGGGGTCCAGTGGGTGTCGGTGCGCAGGAACACCTGCTGGCCCTGTTGCTTGGCCTGTCGCAGGGGCCCGAGCAGGTCGGGGGCGAGGATCTTGTTGGCGGCCACCCGGGCGTGGAAGTCCTGGTAGAGATTGGCGTGGATGCGCGCCGGGCGCACTTCATCCATATGTTCCGGGTACAGGCGCACCTTGGCCGGCACTATGGCCATCACCAGTTTCACCCCGTGCTCCTGCAAGGTCTGGCGCACGCCTTCCACCAGGGCGTAGTTGCCCTGCAGGTTGAGCTCCTCGTTGACCACCGGGTGGAACTCTTCATCGCTGTACAGCCACTGGTCGCGGCCCAGCACCACGCCGGGGCGGCCTTCGTTGAACAGCTTGAAGTCCAGGGCGGCCCACAGGTTGGTGCCCAGGCGCTTGATCGGGAACTGCTCGTCGTAGTGGGTTTCCACCGCCTTGGCCCAGCGCCCGTTGAGCACGCTGGCGTCGGGGTTGGTACTGAAGCCGAAGAAGCTGCGCGCCGACCACAGCCCCAGCACCACCAGGGTCACCAGGAACAGCGCGATGTAGAACAAGCGTAATGAGCGGGTCATGGGCAGATCCCTCAGAACTGGAAGTAAAGGAACGGCGAGAAGCTTTGCGCCGAGAGTTTGAGAATCGAGGCGATGAACAGCAGCAGCACCAGGGCGCGCATGGCGTAGCGCGACCAGTCGGCGCTCCAGTAGGCCGGTTGCACCTGGGCCTCACGCCCGACGAGGTAGCCCGGTTGATGGATGCTGCCGGGCAGGTCGCCAGGCACGGCCTTGATCAGGCCGGGTTCTGCGCTGGCCGGGCCATCGGCCTCGCTGTCGACTTCAGGCTTGGCCTTGACCGGTGCCGGGTTGCGGTACAGGTCACGCAGGCCGAAGAACGCCAGGGTGGCGTAAGCCAGGACCAGGGTCGCCACTTGCAGGCCGGTGAGGCTGGCGCGATTGAGTTCCGACAGCGACCAGTCGCCAAAGCTGAACATGGCGCCGTACATGCGGCCGGCCACGTGCAGGTTCTCGGCGCGGAAGATCACCCAGCCCATCACCACCAGCAGAAAGGTCAGGGCCCAGCGCACCGGGTTCAGGCTGCGCGGCGTGGTGTTGATGCCCAGGGCCTTTTCGATGGCCAGCCACATGCCGTGCCAGGCGCCCCAGACGATGTAGGTGATGTTCGCGCCGTGCCACAGGCCGCCCAGCAACATGGTCAGGAACAGGTTGCGGTAGGTGATCAGGGTGCCTTTGCGGTTGCCGCCCAGAGTGATGTACAGGTAGTCCCGCAGCCAGGTGGAGAGGCTGATGTGCCAGCGCCGCCAGAACTCGGTGATCGACTGGCTGATGTAGGGCTGCTTGAAGTTTTCCATAAAGCGAAAACCCATCATCAGTCCCAGGCCGATGGCCATGTCGCTGTAGCCGGAGAAGTCGAAGTACAGCTGCGCGGTGTAGGCCAGGGCGCCGAGCCAGGCATCGCCGGTGGTGGGGTTTTGCAGGGCGAAGCAATGGTCGGCGACCACCGCCAGGGTGTCGGCGATGAATACCTTCTTGATAAAGCCCTGCATAAAGCGGGTGCAGCCTTCGGAGAACTTGTCCAGGGTGTGGGTGCGGTTGTTGAACTGGTCCGCCAGGTCGCGAAAGCGCAGCACGGGGCCGGCGATCAGGTGCGGGAAGATCGCCACGAACGCCGCGAAGTCGATCAGGTTGCGGGTGGCCGGGGTGTCGCCGCGGTAGACGTCGATGATGTAGCTGATGGACTCGAAGATGTAGAACGAGATACCGATCGGCAGCAGCACGTGGGTCAGGATGAACGGCTCAAGCCCCATTGAAGTCATGATGGCGTTGAGGCTGTCGACGCCGAAGTTGGCGTACTTGAAGTAGCCGAGGATGCACAGGTCCACCGCCACGCCCAACAGCAGCCAGCGCTGGGCGGGTTTGGTGCGCACGCCGGCGGCGCCGACTTTCAGGCCGATCCAGTAGTTCCACAGGGTGACGCCGGCGAACAGCGCCAGGAAGTCCACCCGCCACCAGGCATAGAACACATAGCTGGCGATCAGCAGCAGCAAGTTGCGATAGCGTTGCCCGCTCAAGTAGTACAAGCCGAGAAAGATCGGCAGGAACAGGAACAGGAACACATTGGATGAGAAAACCATCCCGATCTCTCCTTGTTTAACCCATAGTCAGAGGCCGCAGCCCCCCCAAACCCCCCCGTGAAAAACCGGGGAAGCGGTATTGCGTGTACACACCGGTTTGTGGCGAGGGAGCTAGCTCCCGCTCGAGTGCGCAGCACTCGCAAACCTGTCTGATTCATCTATCAAAGCGGCGGTGGCCGGCCCAGCGGGAGCAAGCTCCCTCGCCACAACCGCGTTCAGTCAGCATCTGTCTCAGGAGCCTTTTTCATGGGCCGGGTCGTAGACCTTGGTCAGGTCGCCCCCCAGGCGGAAGGTCTTGAACGGCTGCATCTTGTGCTTGCGCTCCAGCACTTCCGGGGCGCAGGCGTAGAGGCTGCAGAAGGGTTCCAGCCAGGCGAATTTCGAGTCGACCTTGAGGTCGGTCATGTCCTGTTGCTTGCCGTTTTTCTTCTCGAAAGTGTCCGGGTCCTTGACCCCGGCCAGCACCCGTTCACCCAGGCGCTTGAGCGCCTCGTGGTTTTCCTGGCGCAGGTCCACGCCGTTGACCTGGGCGAAGCTGGCGATCATTGCCAGGGGCGGCAGGGCGTAGTTGTGGTAGGCCAGGGCACGCTGCTGGCGCTTGAGTTCGTTGGGCAGGAAGCCGTCGGCGTCGACCTGGTTGGCGCCGACCTTGTATTCCTTCACCGCCCAGTCGAACAGGTCGCGGCGGTTGGTGGCCACGGCGGTGGCCATCACCGACCAGGCGGCCCAGTAGGAATGGTTGTTGGTCTTGTCCAGGGGCAGGTTGTCCCAGTCGCTGACCACCTGGTCGGCCAGCTTGCTGAACCAGGCCTCGATCTTCTGCGCCTGCTCCTGGTGGGCCGCCAGGGGGTGAGAGTCGGAGAACTTCAGCCGCAGGTAGGCCGAGGCCATGCTGCCCAGGGCCCATTTGCGCATGGACTTGCCGGTGTGGTTGAAGTCCTTGGACATCAGCGCATCGGCCTGGGCCCAGGCGCTGAGCCAGGCGAGGGTGCAGTCCAACTGCTGCGGACGGCCGTCACGCATAAATTGCATGACCCGCTTGCTGGTGCCGCGCTCGATCTTGGTGATGTCTGCGGTGGTGTCGCGAAAGGCCTGTTCCGACTGCACATTCAGCGTGGCCCGGGCCTTGTCCGAGCCTTCGTACTTGCTGCGAAACTGCAGGGCACCGGTGTAGGGCGCCGGCATGGCGTCGCAGCCTTCGCTGTGGTCAGCGCTCTTGAACTGGTCCACCGGGGCGTAATAACCCTGGGGCGGGCGCAGCGGCGCGGCGGCCTGGGCGCTGCCGGCGACCATGGCCAGGCCCAGCAGGCTGGGGATCAGCAAGCGTTTGAAGTCTGTGCTGTGCATGGGATACCTCATTGCCCGATCTGCGCGGTGCGTTGCTCCGCGCTCGGGAATACGTTGCGTTGGCAAATTTGCGCTTCGACCTTCTGCCCGGCTGCACCCGCTTCCGGGCCCTGGATTTCCACCGCCAGCAGGTTCTGCGAGGCCCAGTCTTCGTCAGTACGCAGTTCGAAGGCGAAGCGCCCGTCGGTGTCGGACGTTTCCGGTTTGTCGATCTTGATGTCCTCGTGGCGCCCGTTCATGTACCAGAGGGTGGCTTGCAAGGTTTTCACCGAGGGATCGGCGAAGCGGATATCGACCTGATGGCTGCTGTTGCGCAGGTCGAGGTTCTTGCTGTTGACCAGCAATTCGTTCTTGCCGGGCTTGAGGGTGGTGCTGCCGGACATTTGCGCGGGCTTGCCCTCGCAGCCGTTGTCCAGCAGGGCCATCATCTGCCGGTAGATGGTTTCCTGATCCAGGCGGTACAGCGGCGAGAATTCCCAGATCAGGATCTTCGGCGGGCTTTTGTGGAATTCGTCGCTGCCCAGGTACTGCAGCATCGAACCTTCCAGGCCGCCCCCGGGGAAGGCCACGTTAAGGATGTCGGCGCCGATGGCTTCTTCCAGGAAGCCGGCGAAGTTGTAGTTCTTGCCGCTGTGGCTGGTGCCCACCAGGGTGATCTGCGGGTTGCCGGCATCGCCGAACAGGTCGCCGTCACCGGCCTCGCCCTTGGGCTCGGTGGTGAACTGGTCCATGTACTGGATGGCGTAGCTGGTGCCGCACAGCTGCCCGGCCATGTTGTGCAGGGTGCCGGTCTTGCCCATGCGCCCGGATCTGTGGGTTTCGAATTCACGCCGTGGAATGTCGGCGAAGGCCGGTAGCTGCTTGACCTTGTCCGCGACGATCTTCGCCGTGCGCTGGGCGCCATAAGGCGTCCAGTGCTGGTCGCCGCGGAAGTAGAAGTCGTGGGCCGGCAGGGTCTCGGGCAGTTGTTCGTTGGTCAACGGCGACAGGTCCGGCACCACGTAGCCCATCTGCGCGAAGCGCCCGAGCATGGCCTTGTAGTTGCTCAGCGCCTTGTCGTAGTCGAAGCGGGCCTTCTCCTCGGGGTTGAGCTTGTTGCGATTCACCAGGCCGCGGGTTGGCTGATAGACCAGCACCAGTTCCACGCCCTTGCTCTTGAACGCCTCGTGCAGCTGCTTGAGGCGACGGTAGCCTTCGGGGGTGGTGTTGAATTCGGTGCGCAAATCTTCCTGGGTGCGGAACAGCCAGTCGCCCTGGGCTTGCACCAGGGTGGTGAAGTTCTGCTGGTAGCGGGTCACGTAGTTCTTCGCATCGTGGGCCGCCGGGCACAGGTTGCAGCAGGGCTCGGCCTTGAAGCTGGGCGCGCTGCCGGCTTCATCGGCGCGGGCAGTGGCACTGGCGGCGAGGATGCCGGCGGTGAGGGCCGAGAGGCCCAGGAACTTGATCAGGTGTGGGTGCATGAAGGTCATCCTCAATCGCGCATTTCGGTCTGGCGTTCGACGGGGTCGATCAACACCGCTTTCTGCTGGCGCACCAGCAGGTCGAGAATTTCATCCTGGCGTTCGCCCAGGACCCCGGAAAAGCTGATGCCGCTGCTCTTGGTCGGTGCCAGCAGGGAAACCCGGTACAGCTCCACGCTCAGGGGCGAGTCGATGGACATCGGGCCGCTGCCATTGGCCGCCAGCTCGCCACCCACCACGATCAGCGAGACCTGGGCGTCGAACGGGTCGAGCTTGATGTCGCGGTCGGTGTCGGTGAGGTCCTTGATGTGGCCGTAGACCCCGGTCAGGCCGTTGGCCATGGCGATGTTTTCGTACAGGCGGATGTTCACGCTGTTGCGAATGCGGATGCCGTGGCGGCGGTTGCTGATCACCTGATTGCCGTAGATCAGGTTGTCGGCACTCTCGTAGAGGGTGATGCCGTCGGTGTGGTTGCGGTAGATCTTGTTGTAGGCGATCAGGTTATTGACGCTGTTGCGGTCGATCACCAGCCCGGAAAGGTGGTTGTCGTAGCTGCGGTTGTTGAAGATGAAGCTGTCGTTCACTTCCCGGGAAATAATGATGCCGTGCTTCTTCTGGGTGCCGTATACGGTGTTGTCGGCAATGATCAGGCCGTGGGAGCGGTCGTGGGGGTCGATGCCGTAGACGATGTTGTCCTTGTAGGTGTTGCCCTTGAGCACGAAGCCCTGGGTTTCGTAGCAGTAGAAGCCGTACCACATGTCGGAGAAGGTCGAGCCGATGATCCAGCCGGTGGGCTCAGGGCGCTTGAGCACCTTGGCCATGTTCGGCGTGTACTGGGAAATGCTCACCCCGTAGGACTTGGAGTTGGCATAGCCGAAGCTGGCCATCTGGCTGTTGACGATGTAGGTCTGGGTGCCGCCCCAGGCCAGCAGGAAGGGGCGGAATTCCTTGGCCGAGCGGAAGCTTGCCGGGCCGTTGTCCTGCTCGCGCCAGCCGGTGATCTTGCTGTCTCGCACAAACAGTTGGCCATCGTTGACCAGGAACGAGCCGCCTTCCTGGGACAGGCGCAGCTCCTGGGTCTGCTTGTCGATTTCCAGAATGCCGTGGCGGCCGACGACGATCGGCAGGCGCGCCAGGTAGACCCCGGGGGCGGTTTCGCTGAAGTACTGCTTGGGCACCTTGGCCGCCAGCTGCTTGAGGTTGACGTAGCCGTCGTCGATAAAGATCGCCTGGGGAATGCCGTGCTGGCGCACCACCCACTCGGCCATCTTGTTGTCGCCGCCGATAAAGTCCTTCAGGGCGTCTTCCTGCATCATCCGGCGCAGGCTGATCTTGCCTGGCTGGCTGCGCACGATCTTTGCCGCAACGGCTTCGGCGGTGTAGCCGGAAAGGTCGGGCAGGGTCGGCTTGGCCAGGGCCAGGGGTTCGGTGGGGGCGCTGCTGACGGTGTAGGTCTTGGCCTGCTGCAGGCCCTTGGCGAGGGTCGGCGCCTTGGCCGCCTCGACACTGGCCAGGGCCGCGCTGCTGGCCAGCAGCAGCGCGCCGGCCAGCAGGCTCAGGGAGCCTCTGTGGCGCGCACTGTTGACGGGGTAGTGAGTCATCTCGGGCACTCCTTTGGCGCTTCGCATCAGAAGCGCCAGATCACGTCGATAAAGGCGCGGTGCATGTAGGAGTCGACCTCTTTGCCGTAGGCGTCGCCGGGCTTGAACACGCCGCCACGAAAACGCACCAGGGCCGAAGGTTCATCGATCGACTGGCTCAGGGCCGCCGGCAACAGGCCTTGCTTGAAGTACTTGGTGACCACCAGGTCCATCTCCTGGCCGAGGTCTTTCTTGCCGTCTTGCAGGGGCAGCGAGGTGCTGCTGAGCAGGGCGCCGGTGGCGTCGTCGTAGTTGTTGTCCACCGCGTTGATGCCGGTGCTGCCCACGGGCTTGTTGCCGTCCACGCGCCAGAACTTGTGGTAGACCAGGCTGGCGTCGTAGTCCTCGCGCAACTGCCAGGAGCCGAACAGGGTGGCGCTCTGGGTGTTGTTCATCTCGCCGCGAAAGGCCTCGCCGAAACGGTGCACCCGGGAGCGGGTGCCGGTGTAGTTGGAACGGTTGCTGTGCAGGCCGTTCTGCTCGTAGTCGGCGCTGGCCCGGGCGTAGGCCGCGCCCACTTGCCAGTTCGGATCGAGGCGCAGGCGCACGCCGAGGTCGGTGGCCCAGCCGTCGAGGTTGTCGCCACGCTTGGCCTGGCTCGGGCGGCTGCCATCGGCGTTCAGCGGGTTGACCGTGTCGCGGTCGCCGCGCATGCCGGTGAGGCTGGCCCAGTAGTTGACGGTATTGGTGTTGCGCCAGTTGTAGGCGTCGCTGTTGGCTTCCAGGCCGAGCCAGGTCAGGTCGCCGTTCTGCTTCTTGTCCAGCGGGTCGCTGGCCACGCCGGGCTGGGCATAGTCGAGCTTGCCGTCGTCGTGGGTATGGTGGGCGCGAATGCCAGCCCAGTGGCCGGGGGTCCATTGGTAGGCGGCGTCGGCGTACAGGTGCAGGCGGTCCTTGTCCTTGGGCGCCAGCTCCTTGAGGTCGGTGCGGTATTCGCTGAAGCGCTCGGCGGCCCCCAGGTTGGCCCGCAGCAGGGTGGTGTCGAAGGTCCAGTTGAGGGCTTCGATGTTGGTGTCGCGCCATTGCCCGTCGTCGTTGCGCAGGCGCTGACGACCGAACTTCAACTGCTCTCCGGGGTAGGCGGTGAAGCCGCTGTAGCCGACCCAGAACTCGCGCATGGCCAGGTAGTTCTTCTTGGCCTTGCGGTCGTCGTTGCTGGACTGCTGGCTGGCGTCGTCGCCGGACTGTTGCAGGGTGTCGGTTTCGATTACATCGGTGGAGGTTACCGCCTGGCCCATGGCGTAGGCGCTCCAGTTGCCGCTTTCGCCATAGACCCAGGGCCGCAGGTCGAGGCCCAGGCCGTTGACGTCGCCGCCGCGCTGGGTGCCGAGGTCGCGATCGTCCTCGGACTGGCCGGTGATCTTCACTTCCAGGCCGAAGTTCTGGGTATCGCTGACGGCCGCCAGCGACGGGGTCGCCCAGATCAGCGTCAGGCCCAGGCTCAGCAGGCTGAGGCGGGCAGGGCATGGATGAGTGAACAGGGGCTTGAGCTTCATAGGGATTCCTCGCCGTCTTGTTCCTGCAGCGCGTGCAGTTGCAGCGTGTTCTGGGTCAGGGCGCCACGTACCGCCTGTTCCTGTTGCAGCAGGCGCAGGGCTTCGGCGCGCTGGCCGGGGGGCAGTTGTTGATCCAGCTGCTGGGCCAGTTCATTGGCCTGGGGCGTGTCCTGGGCCTTGGCCAGCTGGCTGAAGACATAGGCGTTGACCGGGTCGGGACGGGTGCCACGGCCCTGGGAAAACAGCTGGGCAATGGCGAAGTCGGCGCTGTTCTGGCCGTTGCGCGCGGCCGTCAGCAGGTGGTCCAGGGCTTTTTGCGGGTACACCTGGCCCAGGTAACCACGGCGGTAGATCTGCCCCAGGTAGTAGTCGGCGGCCACTTCGCGGCCCTGGGCCTTCTTGAAGTGTTCCTCGGCCACCTTGGCGTCCGCCGGCACCCACTTTCCTTCGTAGTAGAGCTTGCCCAGCAGCAGCTCGGCCCGGGGCTGGTCGGCGGCGCGGCCGTTGTCCAGGTACTGCATCATCTTGTCCACGTCCCCCAGCTCGGGGAAGTCGTAGAGCAGTTGCGCCAGGCTGACCCAGGACGCCGGGTAGCCAGGGGCCACGTGTTCCAGCAGGGCCTGGGCGGTCTTTTCGTCCGGCTTGCCGAGGCTGGCATCGCCCAGCACCCGGGCCACGCTGTCGACCCGCTGGGCGCTGATGCTGCCACGGCTGTAGCCGGCCTGCAGTTGCTGGATCAGTGCCGCCTGCTGCTCCGGCTGGCCGCGCTTCTGATAGACGCTGGCCAGTTCCACGTAGCAGATGTCGGTGCTGTTGAGAGCGGCCTTGCAGATCTTTTCCACTTCATCCAGGTGCTGGTCGTAGCTGCCCTGGGTGCGGTACAGCAGCACCTGGGCCAGGCCGGCTTCGGGGTAGCCGGCGGTACGCCACTGGCTGATCTGCTGCTGCGCATTGATGTTGGGGAAGCTGTGGGGGTATTGCAGGTAGAGCATCGCCAGGGGGATCAGGGTGTTGCCTTCGCCATGGGCAAAGGCTTTCTTCAGCAGGCCCTCGGCTTCTTGCCGCTCGGCCTCGGTGGCACCGGGCTTGGCCGCCAGCAGGCGACCCAGGCGCGCCTGGGCCCGAGGCGAAGTGTCGGCCGCGGCGCGGTAGGTGGCCTCGGCCTGTTTGATCTGCGCCGGGTCGCGGCTTTCCACCTGGATATCCGCCAGGCCCACTTGCGCTTCGCTGTAGCCCAGGTCCGCCAGTTGGCGATAGTTCTGTTGCGCCAGGGCGGTGTCGCCGCGTTTCAGGGCTTCGTTGGCCAGGCGCTGGTCGGGCAGGCCGGCGCAACCGGCCAGGCTCACGGCCAGCGCCAGGGAGCACAGGGCCAGATGGCGGCGCCTGTAGGAGCGAGCTTGCTCGCGATCGAGTGCGCAGCACTCGCCAATGAAAAGGCTAGTCACAGGCATGTCCTCCGCTTAGAGACCGGCGGCCATGGCTTTGTCGATCAGCCAGTTCAGCGAGGGGCCGCGGTCGCTGCTGACTTCCACCGGGCGGCCGGCGAAGGCGCTGCTCAGGGGCGCGTCGGGCTTGATCTGCACGCGGATATCGGAGGACAGGTCATTGCTGTTGAGGCTGGTGCTGCTGACGATGGTGCCGCTGCGCACTTCATCCTCGCCGGCGATCTGGAAATTAACCCGGGTGCCCGGGCGCACGTCGCCGAACTGGCGGTAGGAGAAACGAGCCTCGACATTGGCCTGGGTGCCTCGTGGCACCAGTTGGAAGATCACCTCGCCCTTGCTCGCGTACTGCCCGTCAGCCACCAGCTGCTGGGCCACGGTGCAGTCGCAGGGGGCGGTCAGGGTGCCGGTCATCTGCTTGCCGAACAGCTCCTCGACCTTGGCCGGTTGCAACTGGTTTTCGTCCAGGTGGCCCTTGAGCACGTCCAGCATGCTGCTGCTGAAGCTGGCCAGGGGCGCGCCCTTGGCCACCTCGCCGTGGGTTTGCACCAGGCTTTGCACGGTGCCGTCGCGGGGCATGGTCACGTTCATCCCCGGCACGTTGACCAGCCCGGCCTGGGCGTGGCTGACGAAGTACATGCCGTACACCGACTTGAGAATGAAGCCGAAGGCCGCGAGGCCGACGACGAAGATCGCGGCGCTGAAGGTCACCGCCCGCAGGCGGCCCAGGGCGCTCATGCCGCTGCCGCTGTCCTTGCTCTTGCGCGCCTTGGTGAAGTTGTCGCGCTGCAGGGTGGCGAGCACGTCGCCCATGCTGACGATGTCGCCGGCCAGGTGCGAGGTGATCAGGTGGCGCAGGGTGGAGATGTCCTGGGGCTCGAGGTTCTGGAACTGGCAGCCGACGCGGCCGCTCTGGCGATCGAAGGAGCGGATCTGCAGTTCCACATCCATGGCCAGGCCGAGGTTGTCGATGACGAACTGCAGGCGGCCCTTGTGCACGGAGCCGATGCTCAGCATCTGCTGCCCGGCGTTGAAGCTCAGGCCGCCGGCGGAGAGGTCGTGGACCCGCACTTCCAGAGGCTTGGCCTCGCTGCCGAAGAAGCGCAGCTTGGCCGGGATCTTGACCCGGGCGTGCTGGCGTTGGGCTTCGGATTCATGCACTACGTTGACGTTCACGGCGGTGTTCATAGAGTCGATTTCCTAATGAGTTCAGGCAAGGCGGTTCAGACCATCAGCAGCAGTACGGCGACAAATACGCTGCCGGCGGAGAAGGTCATGGTCCGAGACGACCAGGTGTTGAACCAACGTTGAAAACTGGCCAGGTCGCGGGTCAATTTGGTGTCCTGGCGGGTCCAGGATTGCTGGTCGAGGCGGAAGAACACGTAGATCTTCACCAGGGCGCCGACGATCTGGTTGTAATAGAGAATCAGCGGGTAGGCCGGGCCGATGCGGTGTCCCGAGCAGGACAGCAACAGGGTCAGGATCAAGCGCGTAATGCCGATCCACAGCAGGTAGGCGAGGATGAAGGCGGTGCCGTACTTGAAGCTGGCGATGATGGCCACGGTGAGCCCCAGCAAGGAGGTCCACATCGACACCCGCTGGTCGAACAGCACCACGCTGGTGAACAGCCCCAGGCGTTTCATGCCCAGGCCCAGGGCCCGGGAGTTCTGCCGCAGGTTGTTGCCGTACCAGCGAAACATCAGCTTGCGGCTGGCCTTGATAAAGCTCTTCTCCGGCGGGTGCTCCACGGTGTTGATCGCCGCGTCGGGCACGTAGAAGGTGTCGTAGCCCAGGCGCATCAGGCTGAACCAGCTGGATTTGTCGTCACCGGTGAGGAACTTGAAGCGGCCCAGGCGCCAGTGCTGCAGGGAGTCGCTTTCCACATCGGCGATAAAGTCCGGGTCGGTGACCACGGTGGCGCGAAACACCGACATGCGCCCGGTCATGGTCAGCACGCGCTTGGACAGGGCCATGGAGCACATGTTGATGTGGCGCTGGGCGAAGCGCAGCTTGTGCCACTCGCTCATGACGTAGCCGCCGCGCACTTCGCAGAATTCATTGGTGGTCAGGCCGCCGACATTGCCGAACAGCTGGAACCAGGGCACGGTCTTGCGCACCACGCCTGCGCCGAGCACCGTGTCGCCGTCGATCACCGCCACCACGGCGCGGCTGTCCGGCAGGTGGCGGGAGATGGCGCGGAAACCGAAGGCCAGGCCGTCGCGCTTGCCGGTACCGGGAATGCGCACGAAGTCCAGCTTGACCCGCTCTGGCGGGTTCATCCGCGCCCACAGGCTTTTCACCAGCAGCTCGTCGGACATCTCCACGATCGAGCAGACCACGGTGGTGGGGAAGCCGCAGTCGATGGCTTCGCGGATCACCGAGCCGTAGACCTGGGCGGTGGTCAGGGCGTCGATGCGAAAGCTGGTGACCATCAGGTACACATGGGACGGGTCCGCCGCGCTGCCGAGCTTGCGCACCTTGCGCCGCAGGTACGGGTAGACCACGTAGAGAAACAGCATGCCGCGCACGAAATGCGTGGCACCCATGGAGTAGCGCCAGATGCCCACGGCGCCAATCAGGAAAATGAAGTCCTTGGACTGCGAGTCGAAGGTCGAGGCCGGCAGCAACAGCGCCATGCCCATCAGCAAACTCAAGTAAAACAGCCAACCGGCGGCCTGGAGCAGGCCGTGCTTTAGCCTGTGCATAAGCGAAGTCCTAAAATCAGTTGCCAGCTCCAAGCCGCAAGCTTCAAGCGTGGTGCTCTCACTTGCGGCTGGAGGCTCGAAGCTTGCCGCTGCTTTACCAGCAGATGCCTTCGGTACGGCCCTGGGTGCAGGTGGCCTTGGACATGAAGCCCACCAGGTCGATGACCTGCTTGCCCTGGGGCACGTGTTCGGCCAGGGCGCGGAACTTCTCGTCGCGGTTGCCGAGGATGATCAGGTCGGAGTTGTCGATCACCGCGTCGAAGTCCGAATTGAGCAGGGACGAGACGTGGGGGATCTTCGACTCGATGTAGTCCTTGTTGGCGCCGTGCACTCGGGCGTACTCGACATTGCTGTCGTAGATGCTCAGGTCGAAGCCCTTGCCGATGAGCATTTCCGCCAGTTCCACCAGGGGGCTCTCGCGCAGGTCGTCGGTGCCGGCCTTGAAGCTCAGGCCGAGCAGGGCGACCTTGCGCTTGTCGTGGCTGGAAACGATGTCGAAGGCGTTCTGCACCTGGGATTCGTTGCTGCGCATCAGCGAGTTGAGCAGCGGTGCCTGCACGTCCAGGGCGCCGGCGCGGTAGGTCAGGGCGCGCACGTCCTTGGGCAGGCACGAGCCGCCGAAGGCGAAGCCCGGGCGCATGTAGTACTGGGACAGGTTGAGGGTCTTGTCCTGGCAGACCACGTCCATCACATCCCGGCCGTCCACACCCACCGCCTTGGCGATGTTGCCGATCTCGTTGGCGAAGGTGACCTTGGTCGCGTGCCAGACGTTGCAGGTGTACTTGATCATCTCGGCCACTTCGATGTCCTTGCGGATGATCGGCGCGTCGAGCTCTTCGTACAGCGCTTGCAGCACATCGCCGGACGCCTGGTCGTACTGGCCGATGACGGTCATGGGCGGGAAGTCGTAGTCCTTGATCGCGGTGCTTTCACGCAGGAACTCGGGGTTCACCGCCACGCCGAAATCCACCCCGGCCTTCTTGCCCGAGCAGTCTTCGAGGATCGGGATCACCACGTTCTTCACCGTGCCCGGCAGCACTGTGCTGCGCACCACGATGGTGTGGCGGGTGGCCTTGTCGCGCAGTACGAAGCCGATCTCGCGGCACACCGATTCGATGTAGTCCAGTTCCAGGTCGCCGTTCTTCTTGCTTGGGGTGCCGACGCAGATCATCGACAGGTCGGTATCGCGAATGGCTTCGGCGAAGTTGGTGGTACCGCGCAGACGAGCGGTCTGAATTCCTTGAGCCAGAAGTTCACCCAGACCCGGTTCGACAATCGGTGATTTGCCAGCGTTGATCAGGTCGATCTTATCTTTGGAAATATCCACGCCAACCACTTCATGGCCCCGTGCAGACAGGCAACCGGCACAGACTGCACCGACGTAACCCAAACCAAATATGCTGATGCGCATCGCATTTACCTCTGTGTTATTCACGCCATTAGATGGCCGGAGTTAATGTTTGCCAGCTGTTGTTGCGCACTCGGAAGTACAGCGAAGTTCGCTGTAGTGCCGCGTGCAGGCAGACTAAGTTCCGAGTGACTAAATAAATGCACTCAAGTTGTGCACAACCGATCCTTGTTGTTTTGCTTTGCCCTTGAATGTTGCCGGCGGCTCCTGCTGCAGGTGCCTCGAGAAAACCATCCGACATCCTGTGGATGGCTGGATGCCACGTCGTGCGGGCTCTCCAGTTGGTTTTCGCGGTCCTTGAAGGCCGGCTGGTCCTTGGCTTGTTAGGGGGTAGTTGGGTTCCTTATCTCCTGGTGCTTACCCTTTAGTTAAAGTTTGTGAGTCATTGGTCAAACCAATATCTGCACTAGCTTAGTTTCAATGGGCTCCATGTAAGTCATCTCTTACAAAGTCGTTGAGAATCGTTACCGGTGGTATGAACGGTGTCTGCGGGCATAGTTCCGGCCCACTCATCCTGTTTTTCGACATTTCTTGAAATATTGAAAAAGATGGCACTGCTTTCAAATTGATAGCACTAAGGGTTTCGCCCTTTAGTTATGGGGAGTTGCCAGGCGGGGATGTTTTTGTGCCACTACCGGATAAAAAAAGTGGTGCCACTACTGAAAAAATTTGGGGCTGTCGAGTGAAAGAAAGTTTATGCAGAAAATGAAGTTGTTTTTATGGCGCCAAAAAAATGACTTGTTGCGAGGGGAGTGTGCGGCGGATCACATTCTGCCGTGCGCATCGATGGTCGATGAGCACGGCACGAGGGATAGCTTTATTCCGCAGGGTGGTCGCGGAGGAATACCAGGTTGTCGGCTTTCGATTGTTCGGCGCTGAAACGGTAACCCTGGACATCGAACTGCTTGAGCTGGGCCGGGTCGTTGATGCGTTCCTGGATCACAAAACGGCTCATCAGGCCGCGGGCCTTCTTGGCATAGAAGCTGATGATCTTGTACTGGCCGTTCTTCAGGTCCTTGAACTCGGTATTGATGATCCGCGCGTTCAGGGCCGTGCGCTTGACCGCCGAGAAGTACTCGTTGGAGGCCAGGTTCAGCAGCAGGTCGTCGCCTTGCTCGGCCAGAGCCTCGTTTAGCCATTCGCTGATACGGGTGCCCCAGAAGGCGTAGAGGTCCTTGCCTCGGGCGTTGGCCAGCTTGGTGCCCATTTCCAGGCGATAGGGCTGCATCAGGTCCAGGGGGCGCAGCAGGCCATAGAGGCCGGAGAGCATGCGCAGGTGCTGCTGGGCGTAGTCGAAATCCGCCTCGCCGAGGGTTTCGGCGTTGAGCCCGGTGTAGACGTCGCCCTTGAATGCCAGCAGCGCCTGCTTGGCGTTGGCCGGGGTAAAGGCCGGGGTCCAGCTGCCGAAGCGCGCGGCGTTGAGGCCACCGATCTTGTCGGAGACGTGCATCAGCTCGCTGATCTGTGCCGGGGTCAGTTCCCGCAGTTGCTGGATCAGTTCCTGGGAGTGGTCGAGGTATTGCGGCTGGGTAAAGCGCTGGGTTACCGGCGGCGTCTGGTAATCGAGGGTCTTGGCGGGGGAAATCACCATCAGCATTGAGTCGTCTCCTTTAAGCGTCGGGGGATTCTAGGGATTTGGGCGCCCGGACTCCACCTATCAAGGCGATAGCTGACGCATGGCAGAAGCCGGGTGGTGGCGAGGGAGCTTGCTCCCGCTGGAGTGCGCAGCGCTCCCGACAGGGCCCTCGCGGTATTGCTGGCGGATCGGGGCGGCTGTATTGGGGCCGCTTCGCGACCCAGCGGGAGCGAGCTCCCTCGCCACAGTGAGCACCGCAGATCGGCTATAGTGCCGCGCGGGTTCTGTTCTGGAGACTTCCCTTTTGCGTATCGCGTTTTTCTTCTCGGCCTGGCTCTTGAGTTGCAGCGTGCTGGCGGCACCTAATAATGAGGTGGCGACCCTGGATCGCAGCACCTGGCCGGAAAAGATCGACAACCCGACCCTGTTCGATGTCGCCTCGCGGGCCGAGATCCTTACCTTCGCTCGCGCCCTGCTGGTCAGCGAAGCCTGGGACGAGGCCTCCCTGAAGCAGCGCCTGGGCCTGCGCATGATCAACATGGCGGCGATCAACGAGCTGCGCCAGCAGTTGTGGCCGCGCCTGCTGGAAAACTACAACTTCGCCCAGCAAAGCTGCGACCAGGACGCCTCGTTCTGCTACCTGGTGGAAAACCTGCAGCAGCTGCGCAAGCAGGCCGGCAAGTTCCAGCTGGCCCAGGATTCCTACTACGCACGCTGGGGGGAGCCGGCCCGGACCTTCCACGAACACTACCTGGACGAACTGCTGCGCAAGGCGGCGCTGTGGCCGCAGACCAGCAGCGAGGTGCTGCGCTTTGGCGATTACGAGCGCAATGGCGATGGGCTCAATGACCGGCTGTTCCTGCTGAGCTTCGACAGCGCCGCCAACCTGGCGCCGGACAATACCCCCTGGCTCACCGATTACCTGCGCAAGGCCAACCTGAGCGGCACCTTCTTTGTGTTGGGCAACGATATCCAGAACCGCCTCGAGCAGGCCTCGGTGGCCAGCCTGCAGTCCCTGTATTCCCGGCAGTGCGTAGGGGTTCAAGGCTGGGAATACCGTTCCCACAGCCATTGGCAGGATTGGCAATATTCGATCCAGCGCAGCGCCGATCTGCTCAAGGGCAAGCTACCGGAAAACTACGTGCCGCTGTTCCGCCCGCCCTACGGGCAACGGCGTGCCGATGCCCAGGGCTTCTTCAATGCCCAGGGCATGCAGGTGGCGCTATGGAACATCGACGCCCAGGACGGTGCCGGCAAGCTCAAGGCCGAGGACAGTGGCCAGCGGGTGCTGACCCTGATGCTGCTGTGGCGACGCGGGGTGATTGCCTTCAATGCCAAGCAGGATGGGGTCAAGAGCAGCCTGCCCTGGTTGCTGGCACAGACCGCGCAGAGCGGCATCGGCTGGGAGGATTGTCAGGACGCGTTTCGCTGAAGGCGAGAAATGCCCGGAAATACGGGGCAAGGGCGTTGAAAGAGGCGGAAAAGGTGGGGATTTCACGGCAGGCGGACTTCCGACTTTAACGGTGCCCGGGCAGCCCGCCAAGGGCTTTTCGTCAGCCTGAAAAATAAACATCAAAAAAGCGTCAAGGTGCGTTTTCCTGTCACGGTTTTTGGAGTATTACGAACTCAGACCGCCGAAACCTGCGACACAGGTGGCGTCTCCCAAGACTCCTTGTGTGCAGACCACTTCAACCCCTCAGGGTGAACTTTCGGTGGTCTTTCGAGGCGCGGCACCCCATGGTGTTGCGTCGACTGGCTCCCACATAAGGTGACCGAGTATGGATGACCACGGACGTAGATCTTCTTCCAACCAGCCAATCCTTTATGTACTCGATACCAACGTATTGATTCACGATCCCAACGCCCTGCTGAATTTCGAAGAACACCACGTCGCCATCCCCATGACCGTGCTCGAAGAGCTGGACAAGCTCAAGAGCGGGCACCACAGCGTGGCTGCAGAATGCCGCCAGGCCATCCGCCTGATCGACAATACCCTGGGCGAGGCCTCCCCCGAGGACGTCGAGCTGGGGGTGCCGATCCAGCGTGGCAAGAGCGGGCCCAAGGGTTTTCTGTCGATCCTGATGAGCAAGCGCAACGAGCCCAACCGCCTGTTGCCGGACAACCTCAACGACAACATCATCATCAACCAGCTGATCGACCTGCACGCGCGCAACAAGGATCAGGCGGTGGTGCTGGTCACCAAAGACATCAACATGCGCCTCAAGGCGCGGGCCTGTGGCATCGCCGCCGAGGACTACAGCACCGACCAGCTGGTGGACGACGTGTCCCTGCTGCCCAATGGTTTCCACAACATGAGCGGCTCGTTCTGGGACCGTGTGAGCAAGGTGGAAACCCGCCAGGACCACGGTCGTACCTGGCACCAGGTGCAGCTCACCGACAACCTGCCGGCGGTGCATATCAATGAATTCATCATCGACGAGCAGGGCTTCGTCGGCTGGATCAAGGAGATCCGTGCCGATGTGCTGCTGATCCTCGACCTGCATCAGGAACCCCTGTTGCACCAGGAAGCCTGGGGCCTGAAACCACGGGACATCTACCAGGGGCTGGCGCTGTATGCGCTGCTCGATCCGGATATCCACCTGGTCAACCTGTCCGGCGCCGCGGGCTCCGGCAAGACCATCCTGGCCCTGGCCGCGGCCATCGAGCAGACCATGGTCAGCAAGCGCTACCGGCGCATCATCGCCACCCGCAGCGTGCAGGGGCTGGACCAGGAGATCGGCTTCCTGCCGGGCACCGAAGCGGAAAAAATGGAACCCTGGCTGGGGGCCATTACCGACAACCTCGAAGCCCTGCATATGGACGACGAGAACACCCATGGCAGCGTCGACTACATCCTCAGCAAGGTGCCGTTGCAGTTCAAATCCCTGAACTACATTCGGGGTCGCAGCTTCCAGCAGAGCCTGATCCTGATCGACGAATGCCAGAACCTCACCCCGCACCAGATGAAGACCATCATCACCCGTGCCGGCGCCGGTTCCAAAGTGGTGTGCCTGGGCAACCTGGCACAGATCGATACCCCTTACCTGTCGGCCACCAGCTCGGGGCTGACCTACCTCACCGAACGCTTCAAGGACTTCCCCAACGGCGTGCACATCACCCTGCAAGGGGTGCCGCGCTCGATCCTCGCCGAATACGCGGAAAGCCATCTGTAACGATCCTGGAAACAACACGGGCGGCCCTGGGGCCGCCCGTTTTTTTTGCGGCATGGCGTCTCAGGCCAGTTGCTGCAGTTCTTCCTCGGCCTGGGAGCGGCTGTGGCTGCGGGCCATCAGGCTGTAGATCGAGGGCAGCACGAACAGGGTGAACAGGGTGCCCACCAGCATGCCGATAACGATCACCAGCCCCAGGCCGAAGCGGCTGCTGGCGCCGGCGCCGGAGGAGAACAGCAGCGGCACCAGGCCCACCACCATGGCGGCAGTGGTCATGAGGATCGGCCGTAGGCGAATCCGCGCCGCGCGAATGATCGCCTGCACCGGTGAGCAGCCCTGGGCGGCCTGCAGCTCGTTGGCGAACTCCACCATCAGGATGCCGTGCTTGCTGATCAGGCCGATCAGGGTCACCAGGCCGATCTGGGTGTAGATGTTGACACTGGCCAGGCCCAGCGCCAGGGGGATCAGCGCCCCGCAGATCGACAGCGGCACGGTGATCAGGATGATCAGCGGATCGCTCAGGCTTTCATACTGCGCGGCCAGCACCATGTAGATCACGATCAGGGCGAACAGGAAGGTCAGCAGCAGGGCGTTGCCTTCATGGATGAACTGTCGTGAATCGGCCTGCCAGTCGTGGCTGAAGCTGGCGGGCAGGGCCTGGCTCTGCTGCTGCAGGAAGGCCACCGCCTGGCCCAGGCTGACCCCCGGCGCGGGGATGCCCTGGAAGGTTGCGGCGTTCTGCTGGTTGAACTGCTTGAGCTTGTTGGGCTGGATGCTGTCCTGCAGGCTGACCACCGTGGACAGCGGCACCTGGGTGCCGCTGTCGGTATCGACGTAGAAACCGTTGAGGGCCTGGGGCGTCAGGCGCTGGGCGGCGCTGCTCTGGGGAATCACGTCGTAGGAGCGGCCTTGCAGGGCGAAGCGGTTGGTGTAGTTCTCGCCGATCAGCACCGCCAGGGTGTTGCCGATGTCCTGCATGCGGATGCCCAGGCTGTTGGCCTTGCTGCGATCGATGCGCACCTCGGTCACTGGGTTGTTGAACTCCAGGTCGCTGTCCACTACCGCGAACAGGCCACTGGCCCGGGCCTTGGCCTTGATCTCCTCCATGGCCTGGTACAGCGAGCGGTAGTCTTCGGTGGTGCGGATCACCAGTTGCACCGGCAGGCCGCCGGTGGACGCCGGCAGCGGCGGCAGTTGGAAGACGAAGATCGAGTTGCCTTCCACGGCGTCGACCTGCTGCTGCAACTGCTGCTGGATGCTGGCGGCGCTGCGCTGGCGCTGCGACCACTCGCTGAAGTTGACCCCGGCGAAGCTCGCCGCGACCCCGTCGTTGCCATTGATGATCCAGGTGCTGACGGTTTCCGGCAGGCCTTGCAGCACGGCGTCCAGCTGGTAGGCGTAGCGCTCGACGTAATCCAGGTTGGCGTGCTGCGGCGACTTGATTGCCAGCAGCAGGTTGCCCTGGTCTTCGTTGGGCGCCAGTTCCTTGCTGGCCTGGCCATACAGCCATGGCAGGCTGAGCAGCACCAGCACGGCAAACGCCAGCACCGCGCCGCGCCAGCGCAGGGAGCGCACCAGGCCGCGCTGGTAGTGGCGCGCCAGGCGGTGGAAGAACTGTTCGGCGAGGCGGCTCATGCGGCCTTCCTGCTGCCCGGCCGGCAGCAGCTTGGCGCACATTACCGGGCTCAGGGTCAGGGCCACCACCCCGGACACCAGCACCGCGCCGGCCAGGGTCAGGGCGAACTCCTTGAACAGCGCCCCGGTGAGCCCGGTCATCAGGCCGATGGGCATGTACACCGCGGCCAGGGTGATGGTCATGGCGATCACCGGCGAGGCGATTTCCCGGGCGCCGACAAAGGCCGCCTGCAACGGCGTGCGACCTTCCTTGAGGTGGCGGTGGATGTTCTCCATGACCACGATGGCGTCGTCCACCACCAGGCCGATGGCCAGCACCATGGCCAGCAGGGTCAGCAGGTTGATGCTGAAGCCGAACAGGTGCATCAGGGCCAGGGCGCCGAGCATCGACAACGGGATGCTGACCACCGGGATCAGCACGCTGCGGGCCGAGCCCAGGCACAGGTAGATGATCGCCACCACGATCAGGATGGCTTCGATCAGGGTCTCCACCACTTCGATGATCGAGGCCTGGATAAAGTGCGCGGTCTCGAACGCCAGGGCCACTTCCACATCCGGCGGCAGGGTTTTCTGGATCTCCGGCAGCAGGCGCTTGATGTCGGCGACGATCAGCAACGGGTTGCCCCTGGGCGTGGCGTACAGGCCCAGGTGTACCGCCGGCTTGCCGTCCATCAGGGCGCTGGTTTCATAGGACGCCGAACCCAGCTCGACCTCGGCCACATCCCGCAGGCGCAGCAGGTGGTCGCCGCGGTTGCTGATGACCATGTCGCGAAATTCGTCGAGGCTGCTGAGGTCGGTGTTGACCTGGATCGAGGAGATCACGTACTGGCCCTTGATCTGCCCGGGGGCGGCCTGGAAGTTGTTGGCGCGGATCGCCTGTTCCACCTGGTTGGCGCTGATGCCATGGCCAGCCATGCGCTGCGGGTCGAGCCACAGGCGCATGGCCAGGCGATGGCCGCCGAAGGTCTCGACCTTGGCCACGCCCTCGATGCTGGCGAACAGCGGCTGCACCACCCGGCTCAGGTAGTCGCTGAGGGCCGAGGCCGACAGCGAGCGGCTGGCGAAGCCGACATAGGCCACCGCCGTGGCGTCGCCGGCGGAGCGTTCGATCACCGGGTCGTAGGCCTGCTCGGGGAGGCGGTACTTGACCTGGTTGACCTTGGCGATCACCTCGCTCAGGGCCCGGGCCGAATCCTGGTTGAGGGCCATGCGCAGGGTGATCAGGCTGCGTCCCTGGACTGAGGACGAGCTGACGTAGTCCACGCCTTCCACCGAGGCCAGGGCCTGGTTGATCGGCTGGGTGACAAAGCCCTGCATCAGCTCCGCCGGGGCTCCGGGATAGTCGGTGGTGACGCTGATCATCGAGCTTTCCAGTAAGGGGTACTGGCGCACCGGCAAGTTGCTGTAGGCCTTGAGGCCGGCCAGCAGGATCAGCAGGCTGACCACCAGCGCCAGCACCGGCCGGCGCACGAACAGATCGGTGAATTTCACGGTGACTCTCCTGTGGCGACGGTGGTGCCGGCATGGCTCGCATCCCCCAGTACGCTATGGGCCACCGGCTCAATCGCGGCACCGTCACTGAGCTTGATCTGTCCGGAAACCACCACCTGGGCGCCGGGCTTCAGGCCGCTGTCGATCACCACCCGGCCGCCGTGGCGGTCGCCGGTCTTGACCGCGACCCGGCGCACGGTGGGGGCGCCCTGGCCGTCCTGGCCCGGCTGCACCACGAACAGCTCTTCGCCGTAGGCGTTATAGGTGACCGCGGTTTCCGGCACGCTCAGGGTGTTGCCGGGCAGCGGCTGGGCCAGGCGCACCCGGGCGAACATGTGCGGCAGGGCGCTGGCCGGCGGGTTTTGCAGGCGCGCCTGGACGCTGAGGGTGCGGGTGCGGTCGAGGAACGGGTCGATGCTGGTCACCTTGGCGCTCAGCGCCTGCTCGGGCAGGGCATCGAGCAGCACTTGCAGGGTTACCCCCGGGCGCAACTGGGACTGGGCCTGTTCCGGCACGCTGAAGTTCACGTACAGGCCCTGGTCGCCCACCAGGTTGATCAGCACATCGCCGGGATTGACGTACTGGCCCAGGTGCACCTTGCGAATGCCCAGGGTGCCGGCGAACGGCGCGCGAATGGTGCGCTGCTCGATTTCTGCGGCCAGCGCCTGCAGGGCGCCCTTGGCGGTGGTCAGGTCGGTCTGGGCGTTGTCGAAGGCTTCCTTGGAGGTGGCATTCACCGACACCAGGCGGCGCAGGCGTTCCAGGCGCACCCGGGCGTTTTCCAGGGTGCCTTGCAGGCGCACCAGGTCGCCGCGTTGCGGCGCATCATTGAGCTGCACCAGCACTTGGCCACGATCGACCCGCTGCCCGGACTGGATCGGCAGGCCGACGATGCGCCCGCCGATTTCCGCCGGCACGCTGACTTGCTGGATGGCTTCCAGCTCGCCTATGGCTTCCAGGTAGCGGGTGAAGGGCTGGGTGCTGGCAGTGGCCACGGCAACCTTGATCGGCGTCGCCGCGTAGGCTTGGGCGCCGGGCCGGGTTTGCTGCCACAGCCACCAGGCCAGGCCGGCGAGAACCGCTAGCGCGACGATCAGCAGCAGTCGCGCGCGCGCAGAGGGGTGCTTGGTTACACCAACGGACACCATGACATTCACTCCTTGACGTCAATTGCAGATTCAGTAGATCGGCCAGCAGCCTGGGGTGAGCAGCTCCAAGAGGTTCTGGTCGGGGTCGCGGAAATAGATGCTGGAGCCGCCCTTGGGCCATTCGGTGCGGCCTTCCAGGGGGATGCCGAGGCGTGCCAGGCGCTCTTTCCAGGCCGGCAGGTCGTGCTCGTCGATGGCGAAGCAGACGTGGATCTGCCCGCTGGCGTCGTGGGGCGGGATCTCGCCGCCGCTGAGGTATTTGGTGTGCAGCGAGGCGCCGCGCTTGAACAGCAGCAGGGTGTTTTGTCCGCCGATATTCAGCGCCACCAGCACCTCGCTTTCCACCATGACTTCCAGCTGGAAGGTTTTTGCGTAGAATCCCTTGGCGATGTCGAGATCGTTCACGTAAAGGGCTGTTTCAATTATCCGTTTGAGTTGAAGCATGTGTTGCTCCTTTGGGACGCTGTTCCCTGAGTTGGAAATGACAGGATGGTCACGGTCTTACTGCGCAATATCGATTTGAACCTGTTGGTGGTGCTGGATGCGCTGCTGACCGAAAAACACGTCACCCGCACGGCCTTGCGCCTGCACTTGAGCCAGCCGGCCATCAGCCATTCGCTGAGCAAGCTGCGCGCGCTGCTGGACGATCCGATCCTGATCCGCCGCGGCAGCGAGCTGGTGCTCAGCTCCCTGGCGCAGAACCTGCAGGAGCCGCTGCGGGAAATCCTCAGCCAGATCGAGACGCTGTTCGGCAAGTCCATCGACTTCGACCCGGCCAGCTCGCAGCGGATCTTTACCCTGGCGATGTCCGACTACGGCGCGGCGATCATCCTGCCCAGGCTGTTGGTACGCTTGCGCCGGGATGCGCCGAACACCACCTTGCTGGTGACCCAGGACACCCGCCACGGGATGTTCGAACAGGTGGCCCAGGGCAAGATCGACCTGGCGCTGGGGGTCTTTCCCAATCTCTCGGGGGACATTTCCACCGAGGTGCTGTTTGAGGAAACCTTTTCCTGCCTGCTGGATCGGCGCACCTTGCCGGCCGACGGCGTGCTGGACCTGGACAGCTACCTGGCACGACCGCACATCCTGGTGTCGATGGATGGCAGCGCCAACGGTGAAGTGGACAGCCTGCTGCGGGACGAGGGGCTGCAACGGCGGATCGCCGTGAGCGTGCCCCATTGGCGCACCGCCCCGAGCATGATCCACAACACCGACCTGATCCTGACGGTGGCCACCCGCACCCTGGACGAGGCCTTGGTCAACCAGGACCTGGTACAACTGCGCCCGCCCTTGCCGATTCCGCCCTTTCCCTTTGTGCAGATCTGGCATCAGCGCTTCAACCACGAGCCGGCCCACGTCTGGCTGCGCGATCAGGTCAAGCAGGTGGTGGCTCACAGCGGGCTCGACGGCTGAGCCGGACGCAGGCGCAGGCGCAGGTCCGTTCCCAGCTGGCTGACGTCGTGCAGGCTGAAGTCCAGCACTTCCTCCAGACGCTCGAAGGCCGGCAGGTGCACCAGTGGCCGCGCCAGGTCTCCCAGCAGGCGAGGGGCGACGTACAGCAGCAGTTCGTCCACCAGTTGTGCCTGTAGCAGGTTGCCGGCCAGGGTCGGTCCGGCCTCGACCATCAGGTCGTGCAGCCCGCGTCGGCTCAGTTCGAGCATCAGCTGGTGCAGGTCCAGGCCCTGTTCGGTGCCGGGCAGGGCCAGCACCTGAGGGTTTTCCTGGGCCGCCAGCGGATGCTCGCGATGCACCACTTGCAGGCTCGGCGCCTGGTCGTCGAAGACCTTGGCCGTACGCGGCACCCGGCCCTGGCTGTCGAGCACCACACGCAGCGGCGCCACGGCCTCGGGGGAGGACAGCTGGCGTACGGTGAGCAGCGGGTCGTCCGCCAGCACGGTGCCGCTGCCGGTGAGGATCGCCGCGCTGCGCGCCCGCCAGTACTGCACATCGGCCCGGGCCCGGGCGCCGGTGATCCATTTCGACCGGCCGTTGTCCAGGGCCGTGCGGCCATCCAGGCTCATGCCCATCTTCAACTGCACCCAGGGCCGCTGGCGCTGCACCGTGGACAGAAAGCCCCGGTTCAGTTCCTCGGCGGCCGAGCCCAGCAGGCCGACCCGGACATCGATGCCGGCGCTGCGCAGTTGGGCGATGCCCTGGCCATTGACCTGCTTGAACGGGTCCTGGTGGGCCACCACCACGGCGTTGACGCCGCTGTCGATCAGCGCCTGGTGGCAGGCCCCGGTGCGCCCGACATGGCTGCAGGGCTCCATGGTCACGTAGGCGGTGGCGCCCCGCGCCAGGCTGCCAGCCTGACGCAGGGCGAACACCTCGGCGTGGGGCCCGCCGGCCTGCCGATGCCAGCCTTCGCCGACAATTTGCGGGCCGTGGGCGATCACGCAGCCAACCCTGGGGTTGGGCCAGGTGGAGTGGCTACCTCGCTCGGCCAGTGCCAGCGCGTGTTGCATGTGCTGGAAGTCGACTTCGCTGAAGTAGGTCATGGGCGCGACGACTGGGCAGCTGCCTGGGGGTTGATCGGGTAGATCCGGCCGTCGTAGGCGCTGGCCAGGAAACCATCGCCGTCGGCGTCGTGGATCAGGCAGGAGATGCCGCTGGCGGTGGGTTTCTCGACGCTGGCCCAGACCCGCTTGTGCAGGTCGAACACCGCCACGGTGCCGCCGTAGCTGCCGGTGGCGATCAGCGAGCGGTCGCGGGAGATGGCGATGCACTTGATCGAGTGGCTGTGGGGCGTGTCGAAGACTTCGCTGTTGCCGTTGCGCCACAGGCGCAGTTTCAAGTCGCGGCCGATGCTGGCGAAGCCACCCTGGATCTGCGTGCAGCCGTTGGAAATGCGCTCGTGAGCCTTGTCCAGGTAGGTTTCCAGGCTGAAGTCGGCAATCCGGAAGAAGGCCGCGGCGGCAGTGGCGCAGACGCTGAAGATATAGCTTTCGTCGGCGGCGATGCCCTTGATGGCGTTCTCATGCATGCGCACTTCGGTGAGGAAATGCGGCTGGCCGTCCTGCAGCGAGAAGATCAGCGCTTCCCCGGTGTAGGTGCCGATGGCTGCGTGCAGCTGGCCGTCCTTGATAAAGGTGGTGCCGCAGTTCAGGGGCGAGCGGTGCTGGTACAGGGTGGCGCCGGTGCGGGCGTCGAACACGGTGCCCATCTGGCCGCCGGTCAGCACGCTGTCGCCGAACGGCAGGAGGAAGTTGCACAGGCTGCCGGCCTTGACGCTGGGTTGGCCGTTGATATGCAGGATGCCGGCGTCGCCGATGCTGTAGACGTCGCTGTCGACCACCGCCACGGCGTTGAGGCTGATAGCCGGCTCGATGCCGCCCAGGTCCCAGGCTTGGGTGGCGAAGTCCCAGACGGCGTAGCTGGAGCCGAAGGTGACGAAGGCGATGCGGTGGCTGCCCAGCAGCGCGCAGCTGCGTGGCCAGATGATGCTGGGCAGGGAGGTTTCGGCGGTCTTGACCAGGCTGCCGTCCTGCTTGAGGTGCCAGAGCATCACCGAGCGGTCGTAGCTCAGGCTGATCAGCAGGCGTTGGGCGTCGTCCCAGATGATGCGCTTGATCCCGGCGCTGTGGGCCGGCTGCAGTTGGGTGCCGGTGGCGCTGATGATGGAGATCTTGCCTTCGTCGTCACCGGCGAAAATGATCCCTTCGCGGGACAGGGCCACGGTGTCGGTTTCCACCCCGCCCAGGTCGATGGTTTCCAGTTGCTGGCCGCTGTTGGCGTCCCAGCGGCGGATCGAGCCGTCGTCGCTGCTCGATACCAGGGTCTGGCCGTCGGCCGACCAGCACACCGAGATCACGTCGGCGGTGTGGCCGCGGAGGATGTTCAGGGTCTGCCCGTTGAGGTCGAACAGGCGGATGCTGTGGTCCCGGGAGCAGGTGGCGATGCGTTGGCCATCGGGAGCGAAGGCGGCCATTTCGATATCGTCGTCATGGCCGATGAGCACGGCCTTGAGGCGCAGCGACGGCACTTCCCAAACCCGCGCGGTGTAGTCGCTGCTGGCGCTGACCAGCAGGGTGCCGGCGGCATTGAAGGCGCACTGGTTGGCCAGGTGGTCGTGGAGCACCCGCTGGATCGGAGTCTTGGTTCTGGCATCCCAGAGAATGACCTGGTTGTCGTAACCCGCGGTGGCGACGTAGGTGTCCTTGAAGGTGGCGATACCGCTGATAGGGCCGAAATGTCTCATGCTTATTGTCCTTAATAATGACGTTGGCTGGCTGCGGGTGGCCGCCTTCGGCCCAGGTTGCCAAAGGCGGCGGGCGGGTTACTTGACCAGGTCGATGACGTGGTTCTTCTTGTCTTTCTTGGCCTGCAGGTAGTGGCCGTTGTGCCGGGTGAGGAACACCCCGGTGGGGATGATGCTGTCGACCGCAATGCCGTTGTCGCGCAGGGCCTGGACCTTGTCCGGGTTGTTGGTGATCAGGCTGCAATGGTGCACGCCGACCGCCTTGAGCATCTTCGCGGCCATGGAGAAGTCACGGCCGTCCTCGGGGAAATTCAGGTGGCTGTTGGCTTCGAAGGTGTCCATGCCACCGTCTTGCAGGCGATAGGCGTCGAGCTTGGCGTACAGGCCGATGCCGCGGCCTTCCTGGCGCAGGTAGATCAGGTAGCCGCCTTCTTCCTGCATGCGGTTGATCGACTCGCTGAGCTGCGGGCCGCAATCGCAGCGCTGGGAGTTGAAGACGTCGCCGGTCAGGCATTCGGAGTGGATGCGCACCAGAGGGCTGCGCTCACTGTCGGGGCCGAGCTTGATCAGGATGTGCTCCTGAGCCGCGTCCAGGCCGCTGAAGCTGTAGAAGGTGCCGGGTACGCTGGAGTCGTTCAGCGGAATGTTGACCTGGTTTCTGACACTGAGGTTGTTCATGGGAATCCCTTCCGTTCTCTGTGGTTGAACGTGTAATTGTTGGCTGCACGGTTAGATGTATCGGGTTAGAGGCTTTCGGCGAGCCTGAAGCCCATGACGTAGATCTCCCTGGGGTACTTGCCATGCCTGCGGCAATTGCGGGCCAGGTCGCGAAAGCGGGTGAAGCTGCCGCCGCGGGCGATCCGGTGGGTGCCAACCACGGTCACCAGATCGTCGACCACGGCGTTGCCGCCGGGGTAGGGGGCGTAGTTGTCGGCGACGTATTCCTCGACGTTGCCGGCCATGTCCATGCAGCCGAAGGGCGATGCGCCCTCGGGCAGGACACCCACCGGAGTGGTGCTGAACAGCCCCATTTCCGCGGTATTGGCGTGCAGCGGCAGGAAGCGGTTGCCCCAGGGAAACTCGAGGTTTTCATGGCCGGCGGCGGCAAATTCCCACTCCGCCTCGCTGGGCAGGCGGAACGCCCGTCCGGTGCGCGCGGCCAGCCACTGGGCATAGGCGTCGGCATCCTCGGCGCTCAGGCCGTAGACCGGGTGGTTGGCCCGTTCGCTGGGGAATTGGCCGAACAGCCAGTTGCCGGGAATTGCCGGGTGCAGCGTGTCTTCCAGGAAGGCCCGGTACTCCAGGTTGGTCACCGGGTACTTGCCAATGGCATAGGGGTTGAGCCGGACCTTGTGCCGCGGTGCTTCCTTTTCGATCCAGCTGCGGTCCAGGCCCAGGCCCTGCATATCGTGCATCACCTGGTCGATGGCCGATTCTGCAAGACCGATCTCCACGGTTGCGCCGTCGATCTGGATCATCGGCGGGTTGAGCACATTCAGCCGTGGGTCCATGGTCTGCGCCAACAGGCGGGCCGAGGCCAGCCGCCAGGGCAGGGGCGAGTCAGGGTTTTCCACCCCCTGGGCCAGCTGTTCAGCCGACTTGTCGGACAGTTGGCGCCAGACCGCCAGTGGCAACGACAGCTCGATACCTGGCTGAAAATGCTCTTCGAGGCCCATCAGTTGCCTGTCGGTCATTTCTGCAGTCAGGGGGCCGTCGAATACTGGCCAATGAGCAAAACCCTTGGATTTCATAGTGCTTCTTGTCCTGCATCGGGTGGAGGTGGAGGGGGCGAAGACCGGGGTCGGTCACAGGGTGCAGATCAGTCCGGTCTGCAGGCAGTTGCGTTCGAAGTCGTCCCAGTAGCCTTGCGGGTGCTTGGCCCGATTGGCCACGGAAATGATTGGTTTCTGCCACTGCAGCTTGGAGAAGCCGGCCTTGAGGATGGCCTGCTCGTAGACTTCGCGGCTCCAGCGATGAAAGGTGAAGGCGCTGGGTGGCTGGGTGACGAACTCGGCCTGGTAGCGGTGGCCGCCTTCATGGGCTTCTTCGCTGAGTACATGGACCCCGTACTTGGTGAAGTTGCCGCGTTGCAGCTGGTAGCCCGGGTCCACGGTGTAGGCAATCAGCTTGCCACCGGAAACCATGTTGCGCGCCACTACCTGGAACATGTTTTCCAACTCTTTTGGCGACTGGGCGTAGTTGAACAGCCAGGCCGCGGTGACGCGATCGAAGTGCCCCAGCACGCCCATCTCGCCGACGTTGGCGACGTGGTATTCGATGGCCTCCTGGTTGCGTGCCGACTCTTTGCGGGCCAGCTCGATCATCGAGGCGGAAATGTCCACGCCGACCACCTTGCTGGCGCCCTGGCGATAGAGTTCACGACCGAAGTAGCCGTAGCCGCAGGCCAGGTCGAGAACGGATTTGCCCTTGATATCACCCACCATGTGGAAGAAGGTTTCGGTTTCTACCGAGCGCTGCGAGGCGGTATCGGTAAAGTTTTCGAAGCGTTCACCAATTGAGTCGTAAGTTGCAGTCTGGCTAGTCATTGTTCACCTGTATGGGTGGTTGGATGGTTTCAGCTTTCCGCTATATGAATGGATAACTAGGCGAGTTGCTTGTTGCTATGTTTTGAATTCTGCTTAGTTGTAGTTCAGCCGCGAGTGGTGATGAAGAAGCCGCCAATAACTACCACCACGCCGATAAGTTTCTGCATGCTGATTGTTTGCCGCGGCAGCCCCACTAAACCGAAGTAGTCGATTAACAGGGAGATGATCAACTGACCGACGATCACCGCCATGATGAAGTTCAGGGCACCAAGGCGTGGCGCCATCAGCAGTGCAACGGTGATGTAGAAGACCCCGGCGATGCCGCCCAGCCAGATCCACCAGGGGCCATCCTGGGCCGCGGCGAAGTTGGGGCGGGGAACTTTGATGAAGATGATTACAATCGCCAATGCCAATAGGCTGACAAGTAGCGATACTCCGGTGGCCCATAAGGGGTGGCCTAGCAAGTTGCCGAGTCTTGAGTTGCTTCCCGCTTGGAGTGGAACTGCGAAGCCGGCCAGAAGACTTAAAAGGATGGATATAAGTAATGCCATGTCGTTGCGTTCCGTTTTTTTGGAAGTTGTACTTTTATTGATATAAGTGCGCCAATTCTTTGTTCTTATGTTGGGTATTCGCCGCACTGATTGCCCTGCCGACACCTGTGCCAGACGGCTCTGTGACAGGTTCCGGGCGAGGTTTTTTTCTGCCCGTGGCGGTCTTCGACGAGGATGCGCAGAGTTGACCTGCGGGTTTACAATCGCCGCACCTGATCAGGAGTAACGCCGTGCTGACTCATCTCGATTCCCAAGGTCGCGCCACTATGGTCGACGTCACCGACAAGGCCGTTACCTTCCGCGAGGCGGTGGCCGAAGCACGGGTGCGCATGCTGGCGCCCACCTTGCAGATGATCATCAGTGGCGGTCATCCCAAGGGCGATGTGTTCGCCGTGGCGCGGATTGCCGGCATCCAGGCGGCGAAGAAGACCAGCGAGCTGATCCCCCTGTGTCATCCGCTGATGCTCACCAGCGTCAAGGTCGAGCTCAGTGCCGAAGGCCCGGACTGCGTGCATATC
Source organism: Pseudomonas sp. NFXW11 (assembly GCF_049887815.1). Lineage (NCBI taxonomy): Bacteria > Pseudomonadati > Pseudomonadota > Gammaproteobacteria > Pseudomonadales > Pseudomonadaceae > Pseudomonas > Pseudomonas sp. NFXW11. The sequence goes on from NZ_JAGEKI010000013.1 coordinate 170,646, forward strand.
GTTGCGCGCTGCAAGCTTTCCGGGCAGACCGGGGTGGAGATGGAGGCGCTGACCGCCGCCAGCGTTGCCGCGCTGACTATCTATGACATGTGCAAGGCCGTGGACCGGGGCATGACCATCGAAGGCGTGCGCCTGCTGGAGAAACTCGGCGGCAAGAGCGGCCATTACCAGGCGGAGCCAACATGAAGATCCAGGTGAAGTTCTTTGCCCGCTATCGCGAGGCCCTGGGGCAGGACGAGTTGCAGATCGAAGGCGCCTTTGCCTGTGTCGACGATGTGCGCCAGGCCCTGTTGTCCCGCGAGGGTGCGGCAGTGCTGGCCGAGCGCAACCTGATGTGCGCCCGCAACGAGGAGCTGTGCCAGTTGCACGAGCCCCTGGTGGACGGCGATGAAGTGGCGTTCTTTCCCACCGTGACCGGAGGCTGAAATGGCGATTCGCGTGCAGTCGGCCGCCTTCGATCCCGGCACCGAGGTCAACGCCATGCATGCCGCTGATACCGGCGTTGGCGCGGTGGTGAGCTTTGTCGGTTACGTGCGGGATTTCAACGACGGCCAGGAGGTGAACGGAATGTTCCTGGAGCACTACCCGGGCATGACCGAAAAGGCCCTGGCGAAGATTGCCGCCGAGGCCGAGCAGCGCTGGCCGCTGCTGCAACTGGAGGTGCTGCACCGGATCGGCGCCTTGGAACCGGGAGAGCCCATCGTGTTTGTCGGCGCCGCCAGTGCTCATCGCCAGGCGGCGTTCGAGGCCTGCGCCTTTGTCATGGACTACCTCAAGACCCGCGCGCCGTTCTGGAAGAAAGAAAACACCGCCCAGGGGCCGCGCTGGGTCGACGGTCGCGACAGTGACCATGCCGCGGCCGAACGCTGGAAAGGCTGATTCTCTAACCCCTGCCCAGGGGCCCCGCACACATTCTCCATTGCGCATTTGCCCTGCAACCTTCGGGCAGATGCGCCTGTGCGCGGCGTTGACGATATGTACATAAAAGTCCAGTATGGATTTACAAGTACAAATCTTGCGTCCGTTCCACCTCTTTCTTCTGTCTTGCCAAACCAATAACAACTTGCGAGAGCACGAACATGAAAAGACTCCCCCTGATCAGTGGCCTGGCCTTGAGCCTGTTGGCCTGCAGCAGCCTGCTGGCTGCCGAGAAGACTGTGCGCCTGGGCATCGAGGCCGCTTACCCGCCGTTCGCCTTCAAGACCGCCGAGGGCAAGATCGGCGGTTTCGACTACGACATCGGCAATGCGCTGTGCGCGCAGATGCAGGTCAAGTGCGAGTGGATCGAGGGTGAGTTCGATGGCCTGATCCCGTCGCTGAAGGTGAAGAAGATCGATGCCGCGCTGTCGTCCATGACCATCACCGCGGAACGCCGCAAGTCGGTGGATTTCACCCACAAGTACTACTTCACCTCATCGCGCCTGGTGATGAAGAAAGGCGCCGTGGTGGATGACCAGTACGCCAGCCTCAAGGGCAAGACCGTGGGGGTGCAGCGTTCCACCACCACCGACCGCTACGCCACCGAGGTGTTCGAGCCCAAGGGCATCAAGGTGGTGCGCTACAGCAACAACGAAGAGATCTACATGGACCTGGCCGCCGGGCGCCTGGATGCGATCTTCGCCGACACCATTCCCCTGGACGATTTCCTGTCGATGCCGCGGGGCGCCGACTATGCCTTTGTCGGGCCTGAGCTGAAGGACCCCAAGTATGTGGGCGAGGGCGCGGGGATTGCCGTGCGCAAGGGTAACGGCGAGTTGCTGGGGGCGCTGAACAAGGCCATCGACGATATTCGCGCCAATGGCGAATACCAGAAGATCCAGGCCAAGTATTTCAAGTCGGATATCTATGGGGATTGAGGCTGTGTGGCGTTAGTGAGGACGCCTTCGCGAGCGAGCTCCTACAGGGGACGAGGCTATTTGAGCTTGCTCGCGAAAAATCACTGAGCCTTCAATTCCTTCAGGTGCTTGTACACCGTCGCCCGTCCCATGTTCAGCACGTTGGCCACGTAGTTGGAGGCGCTCTTGCCCTTGAACGCGCCCTCGGCGTGCAGTGCCAGTACCAGTTCACGCTTGTGTTCCCGAGTCAGCAGGTTCAGCCCCAGTTGCCGCTCGCGCAGCCAGTTGTGCAGGAAGGTATTGATGCGCTCCTGCCAGTCATCGCGAAACAGCGAGTCGGGCTGGGGAATCAACTTGCTGGGTGACAGGAACAGGTCCAGCGCCGCCTTGGCGTTCTCGAACAGGGAAATATTCAGGTTGATGCACAGCACCGCCAGCGGCTGGCCGTGGCTGTCGCGCAGCACGCTGCTGAGGCTGCGGATCTTCTGGCCATCCCAGTTGAGCTTTTCATAGGGGCCGATATTGCGCTCGTCGCGGTCGCCGCTGAGCATGTCTTCCAGGGCTGCATCGTCGCCTACTTCGCGCTTGGACAGGTTGTTGGCGATGTAGTCGATCTTCTGCGTGCGCAGGTCGTGGAGCACCACTTCGGCATGGGGGAAGAACAGGGTGGCGATGGCGTCGGCGATCGCCCGGAAATTGTCCAGGGCGGGGTCCTTGGCAGGTGAGGTCATGGTGGTACTCCAGGCAGCTTCAGCGCCCGCCGGCCGCGGGCGCTGGGAGTGTGCCGCAATAGTGCGGGGGCGTCACCCCAGAGGGTTCAGCGCCAGGCGTGCGGGGGACAGCATGGCGGCGTCCAGGCCGAAACGGGTCAGTGCCTCCGGCAGGGGTTCGCCCCGCACCAGGGCGGCACTGGCCTGGCCCATGGCTGGGGAGGTCTGGATGCCGTAGCCGCCTTGTCCGGCAACCCAGAACAGCCCCGGTACCAGGGGATCGAACCCGGCCAGCAGGTCACCGTCGCTGACGAAACTGCGCAGGCCGGCCCAGGCGCGGGTGGGGCGGCGAATGCTCAGGGTGGTAGCCTCCTCGATCTGGTAGATGCCCATGGCGATGTCCAGTTCTTCGGGCTGCACATCGTGGGGCTCTACCGGGTCGGCATTGGCCGGCGAGCCAAGGAACATGCCGGCGTCGGGCTTCATGTAGAAGGATTCGTCCAGGCTCACCAGCATTGGCCAGTGCTGGCTGTCGAGGCCTTCCGGCCCGGCGAAGATAAAGGCCGCGCGGCGCTTGGGCTGCAGGCCCAGGGGGCGAGCGCCAGCCAGGACGCCAATGTGGTCGGCCCAGGCCCCGGCTGCGTTGATCAGCACCGGGGCGCTGAAGCTCTGGCCGGCGCACTGTACCTGCCACAGCCCCTGTGGGTCGCGGCTCAGGCCCAGCACTTCGCAGTCGGTACGGACTTCACCCTGGTTACGGCGGATGCCCCGCAGGTAACCCTGGTGCAGGGCGTCGGTGTCGATATCGGCGGCGCTGGGATCGTAGAGCGCGCCGTGGACCTTTTCCCGACGCAGGATCGGCAGCCGCGTGCAGGCCTGCTCAGCGCTCAGCAATTGCATCTCCGGCACCGTGGCCTTGGCGCTCAGGTACTGGGCGTTGAGTTCTTCCGGGTCGCCATTGAAGTCCACGGTCATTTCGCCCCGTGGCGTCAGCAGCGGGTGTTCGCAGAAATCCGCGGGCGGCTGGTCGAAGAACGCACGGCTGGCCAGGGTCAGCCGGCGCACCTGGGGCGTGCCGTAGGCGGCGGTATAGAGCGCGGCGGAGCGGCCGGTGGAGTGGTAGGCCGGGTGCGATTCGCGCTCCAGCACCAGGACTCGGCCATGGCGCGACAGCCAGTAGCCGGTGGAGGCACCGGCAATACCGCCGCCGATGATGATGAAATCTGCCTGGGTCATGAAAGTCTCCGAAACATGCAGGTAGCTGTCGCTTAGGCCTGGCGTTGCAAGTGGTACAGGGCATTGGCCAGGGCGATGTCTTCCAGGCCCAGGCCGATGGAGCGGAAGAACACATGGCGTTCGGCGCTGGGGCGCTGGGCCTGGTTGCTCAACAGCTCTGGCAGGTCGCCGAGAATCGCCGCGCTGTCCCAGCCATGCTGTTCGCCAGCGATCAGCATTTCCCCGGCCGAGCCCGGCGTGGTGCGCCGGTAGTCGCAGTAGACCTGCATATTCGGCAGGGCCGCGGGCGGCACTTCATGGGCCCGTGGCGCGTTGGTGCTGATGGAGGTGATCAGGGCCGGCTTGCCGAGGCTGCGCGGATCGAGCAGCGGTGCGGCGGACGAGGTGCAGAGCATGATCACGTCGGCGTCTTCGAGCGCGTCTTCAAGCCGCGGTACCAGTTGCAAGCGCGAGTCGATGGCCTGCAGGCGTGCAAGGTCTTTGGCTGGCTTGTTCGCCAGGTTCGGCGAATAGAGGCGGATGCTCTGCCATTCCCGCAGGTCTTTCACATAGTGCAGATGAGCCTGGGCCACGGCGCCACTGCCGATGATCGCCAGGTGCCGGGCTGCAGGCGCGGCCAGTGCCTCGACGGCGACAGCCGTGGTGGCGGCGGTGCGCGCGGTGGTCAACTCGGCGGCATCGCACAGCAGCAGGGGCTGGCCGCTGTCCATGGACATCAGCAAGGTCCAGGCGGTGATCAGCGGTCCTTCGGCGCGGACGATATAGGGCGAGGTCTTGACCCCATAGACCCGGTCTTCGGCCAGTACCCCGAGGTAGTTGATAAAGTCGCCGGCACCCTGGGGAAACTCCACCAGCTGTTGCGCCGGTTGCACCGCCAGCCCGGCGGCCAGGTCACGGAACAGCTTGCGCAGGATATTGGGCACATCGACTTGCCCGAGCAACTCACGGGCTTCGGCTTGGGCAATCACATAGGGCGTGCTGGACATGGACAGATTCCCAGAGAAATAAACTAATTTGTCCATTATGGACTTTTAGTTTTGTCGGGCAATATCCAGGCGAAAAAAAACGCAGCCTGGGGGCAGGCTGCGTTTTTATGCTGACTACAAGCTTCAGGCGTGCGGGCGTTTGCGCTCAACCGGGCGCAGCAGCTCGGTGGGTGGCATCTCGCAGCTGATCTTGCGCCCCAGCAACTCCTCGATGGCCGGCAGCTGGTAGGAGTCGTCCTCGCCGGCGAAGCTGATGGACACGCCATCGGCGCCGGCCCGGCCGGTACGGCCAATGCGGTGCACGTAGTCGTCCGGCGTTTCCGGCAGGGTGAAGTTGATCACATGGCTGATGCCGTCGATATGGATGCCGCGGCCAGCCACGTCGGTGGCCACCAGGACCCGGATCTTGCCTTCGCGGAAGCCTTCCAGGGTCTTGATCCGCTTGTGCTGCGGCACGTCGCCGGACAGTTGGGCGGCATTCACGCCATCACGCACCAGGCGTTCCTCGATGCGCCGCACTTCATCCTTGCGGTTGGCGAAGACCATCACCCGTTCCCAGCCGTTATCGTTGACCAGGTTGTACAGCAGCTTGTACTTGTCGGCCCCGGCCACAGCATAAATGTGCTGTTCGACGTTGGCGTTGGCCACATTCTCTGCCTCGATCTCGACGATCGCCGGGTCAGTGGTCCACTGCTTGGCGAGGTTCATCACGTCGTCGGTGAAGGTGGCGGAGAACAGCAGGGTCTGACGTTCGCTCTTGGGCGGGGTCTGGCGAATGATCTGACGCACCTGGGGGATAAAGCCCATGTCGAGCATGCGGTCGGCTTCGTCCAGCACCATCACTTCGACCATGTCCAGGTGCACATCGCCGCGCTGGTTGAAGTCCAGCAGGCGGCCTGGGGTGGCTACCAGGATGTCGCAGTGGCGGGCTTCGAGGTGCTTGAGCTGTTTGTCGAAGTCCATGCCGCCGACGAAGCTCATCACATTCAGGCCGGTGTACTTGGTCAGGGCCTCGGCGTCCTTGGCGATCTGCACCACCAGCTCCCGGGTCGGGGCGATGATCAGCGCCCGCGGTTCGCCCATGTAGCGTTCCTTGGGCGGCGGAGTCTGCAACAGCTGGGTGATGATCGAGATCAGGAAGGCCGCGGTCTTGCCGGTGCCGGTCTGGGCGCGACCGATGGCGTCCTTGCCCGCCAGGGTGAAGCCCAGCACCTGGGCCTGGATCGGCGTGCAATAAGGGAAGCCCAGGTCGTGGATGGCGTGCATCAGTTCCGGGGCGAGCTTGAAATCGTGGAAGCGGGTCTTGCCTTCCTGGGGTTCGACCGTGAAATCTTCGAGTTTCCAGGTGCTGGCTGGCGGTTTGGGCGCGCGTGGGCGACGCGGTTGCGCGGCCTTGGACGGCTCGTCCTTGGATTTTTCCTGGCGCGGCGCTTTGCTTGCGGCAGGGGCGGCCGGTGTGTTCACCGATTCTTCTTTAGCAGCGGTAGCGGGTGCACTCCGTTCCGCCTGAGGGCCGTGGTGGCGGCTGCTGGAACTGGGAGAGGGGGCACTGGGGCTTGGCGCGAGCGGCTCAGCCTCGCTTTTACCGAAGATTTTCTTGAGTGCTTTGAGCACGGTCATCTCATCAATTGGTTAAGGAATGAACGCCGGCCAGTGTAAAGCAAGAAACGGGCGCGGCGTAGTCTGTTGCTGGTGGGGTCGATGGCAGCGCTTCGATCAGCGCAGGCGTTCGCCCAGCCAGGTGCCGATATCGCGGATTTCCTCCGGTAACACCTCGTGTTCCATTGGGTATTCCTGCCATGTCACGGTGACACCAAAGCGCTTGAGGTACTCATAGGCCGTGCGTCCCATGGAGTTCTGCACCACTTCGTCGTACTGGCCATGCAGCGACAGCACCGGAATCCGCTGTTGGCTGGCCGAAAGTTGCAGTTCGTCGCTGAAGGTCGGGGCATAGGTGGACAGGGCAAGTACGCCACCCAGCGGACCTTGCCATTTGAGGAAGGCAGTGTGCAGCACCACCGCGCCGCCCTGGGAAAACCCGGCAAGGAAAATGCGCGAGGCGTCTATTCCGCTGCTGCGTTGTTCTTCTATCAATCTGATGACTTCCTCAGACGATTCTTCCAACTGTTCACGACTGATCGCACGAGCTGGGTTCATGGCCAGAATGTCGTACCAGCTGGGCATGGCATACCCGCCATTGATTGTCACGGCGCGGGTCGGTGCCTGGGGCAAAACGAAGCGGGTGCTCAGCAGGGTTTCCTGGAGCATCTCGGCGACCGGGAGGAAGTCGTAACGGTCCGCTCCCAGGCCATGAAGCCAGATCACACAGGCGTCTGCGGGCTTGCTGGGCTGAAGAATCAAGGGCTCGGTCATGGCTGCTCCATTAGTGTGCGTGCGCGCCGATTGAGTGCGTGGTCAGGGCGCGCGGCCGGTGAATTGCTGAAGAAGATGTCGCACGGTTGAATCTTTTGCTATTGACCACTGGCTGAATCGCTTTAGCCGTGACTGTGGTACGGGCTTTGCTATGGGGCAAAAAGAGGAATCGAAGTTTCAGCACTTTCTGCTGGCGGTAACACTAACAGGCTACCGCCGACGATGGGATAGCCGGCTTCCTCTGATGGACGTTCGCCAACGGCCGCCACGGGCTTTGCGAACTGCAAGGGGCTAGAGCCCGTTCGGCCGATTGGTGAGATGTAGGCAACCCATTATGTGGATTTCTCCTACTAGACTCATAGCGAAGGTCCTACGCCGCTTGACCCTATAAAAAAGCCGACACGGGTCAACAGCACCTCATGAGGGTGCCGCAGGACTCAAGCTCCGACACAACAAGAGCAAAATTGGAGGTTTGAATGAAGATGTTGAAATCCACCCTGGCTGTCGTTACGGCTGCCGCGGTCCTGGGTATGAGTGGTTTCGCACAGGCGGGTGCGACCCTGGATGCAGTACAGAAGAAAGGTTTCGTACAGTGCGGCGTCAGTGATGGCCTGCCGGGCTTCTCGGTACCGGACTCCACCGGCAAGATCCTCGGCATCGACGCCGATGTCTGCCGTGCTGTGGCCGCTGCTGTGTTCGGCGATGCGACCAAGGTCAAGTTCAGCCAGTTGAACGCCAAGGAGCGCTTCACCGCGCTGCAATCCGGCGAGATCGACGTGCTGTCGCGCAACACCACCTGGACCAGCTCCCGCGATGCAGGCATGGGGCTGATGTTCGCCGGCGTCACCTATTACGACGGCATCGGCTTCCTGGTGAACAACAAGCTGGGCGTGAAAAGCGCCAAGGAACTGGACGGCGCCACTATTTGTATTCAGGCCGGTACTACTACCGAACTGAACGTGTCGGACTACTTCCGTGGCAATGGTCTGAAATACACCCCCATCACTTTCGATACCTCCGATGAAAGCGCCAAGTCGCTGGAGTCCGGCCGTTGCGACGTGCTGACTTCCGACAAATCCCAGCTCTATGCACAGCGCAGCAAGCTGGCGACCCCGACCGATTACGTGGTACTGCCGGAAACCATCTCCAAGGAGCCTCTGGGCCCGGTGGTGCGTAAAGGCGACGAAGAGTGGTTCAGCATCGTCAAGTGGACCCTGTTCGCCATGCTCAACGCCGAAGAGGCGGGCATCACTTCGAAGAACGTCGAAGCCGAAGCCAAAGCCACCAAGAACCCTGATGTTGCACGTCTGCTGGGCGCGGACGGTGAATACGGCAAAGACCTGAAACTGCCGAAGGACTGGGTAGTACAGATCGTCAAGCAAGTAGGTAACTACGGTGAAGTGTTCGAGAAAAACCTCGGCAAGAGCACGCCACTGGCCATCGACCGCGGCCTGAACGCGCTGTGGAACAACGGCGGCATCCAATACGCACCACCTGTGCGCTGATGGTTCTATCACCCGGCGGGCCAACCGCCGGGTGATGTTCTGTTCCATTATTCCTGGGGCACTTCATGCAAAATTCTATCGGCGCACCCAAGCAGAGGCTCAGCCTCAGCGATCCACGTGTGCGCGCGTGGTTATTCCAGATCATCACCCTTGTGGCGGTGGTCTCAATGGGCTGGTTTCTGTTCGACAACACCCAGACCAACCTGGCCCACCGGGGTATCACCTCGGGTTTCGACTTTCTCGAGCGCAGCGCCGGCTTCGGTATCGCGCAACACCTGATTGCCTACACCGAAGCGGACAGTTATGCCCGGGTGTTCGTCATCGGCTTGCTCAATACCCTGCTGGTGACCTTTATCGGTGTGATCCTGGCCACCTTGCTGGGCTTCATCATCGGTGTGGCGCGGCTGTCGCAGAACTGGATCATCAGCAAGCTGGCGACGGTGTATGTGGAAGTGTTCCGCAATATTCCGCCGCTGCTGCAGATCCTGTTCTGGTACTTCGCGGTGTTCCTGACCATGCCGGGGCCGCGCAACAGCCATAACTTCGGCGACACCTTCTTCGTCAGCAGCCGCGGCCTGAACATGCCGGCGGCGCAGATGGCGCCGGGCTTCTGGGCCTTTGTCGCGAGCCTGCTGCTGGCCATCGTCGCCATCGTGCTGATGTGCCGCTGGGCCAACAAGCGCTTTGAAGAAACTGGCGTGCCGTTCCACAAGTTCTGGGCCGGCCTGGGCCTGTTCCTGGTCATTCCCGCCCTGTGCATGCTGATTTTCGGCTCGCCCGTGCATTGGGAACTGCCCACGCTGCAAGGTTTCAACTTCGTGGGCGGCTGGGTGCTGATTCCCGAGCTGCTGGCCCTGACCCTGGCCCTGACCGTCTACACCGCGGCATTTATTGCCGAGATCGTGCGTTCCGGGATCAAGTCGGTAAGCCATGGCCAGACCGAAGCGGCGCACTCCCTGGGGCTGCGCAACGGTCCGACCCTGCGCAAGGTGATCATTCCCCAGGCCCTGCGGGTGATCATTCCGCCGTTGACCAGCCAATACCTGAACCTGGCGAAGAACTCGTCCCTGGCCGCCGGTATCGGTTACCCGGAAATGGTCTCGCTGTTTGCCGGCACCGTGCTCAACCAGACCGGCCAGGCGATCGAGGTGATTGCCATCACCATGAGCGTGTACCTGGCGATCAGCATCAGCATTTCCTTGCTGATGAACTGGTACAACAAGCGCATTGCGCTGATCGAGCGGTGAGGAAGCGCCCATGACGACTCATATCTTCAAGCCCGATATGCCGCCGCCCGGCAGCAGTATCGGTGCCCTGGCGTGGATTCGCGCCAACATGTTCTCCAGCTGGCTCAACACCCTGCTGACCCTGTTCGCCTTCTACCTGATCTACCTGGTGCTGCCACCGTTGCTGCATTGGGCGATTCTCGACGCCAACTGGGTTGGCACCAGCCGCGCCGACTGCACCAAGGACGGCGCCTGCTGGGTGTTTATCCAGCAGCGTTTCGGCCAGTTCATGTACGGCTACTTCCCGGTGGAACTGCGCTGGCGAGTGGACCTGACCGTGTGGCTGGCGGTGATTGGCGTGGCGCCGTTGTTTATCGCGCGTTTCCCGCGCAAGGCGATCTACGGGCTGGCCTTTCTGGTCTGGTATCCGCTGGTTGCCTACACCCTGCTGCATGGCGGCTACCTGGGCTTGAGCAATGTCGCTACCAGCCAGTGGGGCGGCCTGATGCTGACCCTGGTGATTGCCACCGTGGGCATTGCCGGGGCCTTGCCCCTGGGCATCCTGCTGGCCCTGGGACGGCGTTCCAACCTGCCGGCGATCCGCGTGGTGTGCGTGACCTTCATCGAGTTCTGGCGCGGGGTGCCGTTGATCACCGTGCTGTTCATGTCCTCGGTGATGCTGCCGCTGTTCCTGCCCGAGGGCATGAACTTCGACAAGCTGCTGCGGGCGCTGATCGGGGTGATCCTGTTCCAGTCGGCCTATGTGGCCGAGGTGGTGCGTGGTGGTCTGCAGGCGATTCCCAAGGGCCAGTACGAAGCGGCCGCGGCCATGGGCCTGGGCTACTGGCGGGCGATGGGCCTGGTGATTCTGCCGCAAGCCCTGAAGCTGGTGATTCCCGGCATCGTCAACACCTTTATCGCCCTGTTCAAGGACACCAGCCTGGTGATCATCATCGGCCTGTTCGACCTGCTCAACAGCGTCAAGCAAGCCGCCGCCGACCCCAAATGGCTGGGCATGGCCACCGAAGGCTATGTCTTCGCGGCCCTGGTGTTCTGGATTTTCTGTTTCGGTATGTCCCGCTACTCCATGCATCTGGAGCGTAAGTTGGACACAGGCCACAAGCGTTAGGAGTACCTCCATGAGTGAAGCGAACAAAAAGCCTGTGGGCCCTGAAGGCATTATTCAGATGCAGGGCGTGAACAAGTGGTACGGCCAGTTCCATGTGTTGAAAGACATCAACCTGAATGTCAAACAGGGCGAGCGCATCGTGCTGTGCGGGCCTTCGGGCTCGGGCAAGTCCACCACCATCCGTTGCCTCAATCGCCTGGAGGAACACCAGCAGGGGCGTATCGTGGTGGACGGCGTGGAGTTGACCAACGACCTCAAGCAGATCGAAGCCATTCGCCGCGAAGTGGGCATGGTGTTCCAGCACTTCAACCTGTTCCCGCACCTGACCATTTTGCAGAACTGCACCCTGGCACCGATGTGGGTACGCAAGATGCCCAAGCGCAAGGCCGAGGAAATCGCCATGCACTACCTGGAGCGGGTGCGCATTCCGGAGCAGGCCAACAAGTACCCGGGGCAGCTTTCCGGTGGCCAGCAGCAACGGGTGGCGATTGCCCGGGCGCTGTGCATGAAGCCCAAGATCATGCTGTTCGACGAGCCGACCTCGGCCCTCGATCCGGAGATGGTGAAAGAAGTACTGGACACCATGATCGGCCTGGCCGAAGACGGCATGACCATGCTCTGCGTGACCCACGAAATGGGCTTTGCCCGCACCGTGGCCAACCGAGTGATTTTCATGGACAAGGGCGAGATCGTCGAACAGGCGGCGCCGAACGACTTCTTCGACAACCCGCAGAACGATCGCACCAAGCTGTTCTTGAGCCAGATCCTGCATTGATCCTGATGCGCTGAAAATAAACCCGGACTGGTTCCGGGTTTATTTTTGCCTGGCATTCAGCCGCCGGCGGCACCGAGCGGCGGCGCGGGCTCATCGCTGGCGGCGGTAACCTTTTGTGGCTCGCTCAGCTCCAGCACATCCTTCATCAGCTGTGGATGACGGTCCAGCAGGCGCAGCAGCATGTACAGCGGCTGGGGAGTGTTGACTTCGCCGCGCTCGTAGCGGGAAAAGGCATTGTGCCCTCCGCCGGACAGCAGCCTGACCGCTTCCTTCTGCGAGAGGTGCAGCTTGCGGCGGATGCGCTTGATATCTACGGCTACCTGCTGCCGGTAATCCTCGAGCAACTGGTCGCCAGCGGCGGCGTAGCGTTCTGCGCTGGCGGCATCGAACTCTATCTCGCCGCATTCCTGGCATTCCCAGCCGGCCAGGTCGTGCAGGTGACGCTGCATGTGGCGGAACTCGATGAGCTCGCTGCGCTGCTCGAATGGCCGCATGCCGGCCGGGGCGCCGCAGTTGAAGCACTGTTGTCGTTTCATCTTTCTGCCTCCTTGAAGGAGATCACTGGCGGCCCTGCACCGGGGCGGTAGGTGACCTTGATATAGAGCCTGCGGTGCTCGAAGCGGGGGTAATACACGTCCTGCCAGATTCGATGATCGCCGTAGGTGGTCATCGATTTGTAGAACATGCCGATTTGCAGTTCGGCGATGACCCGCTGCATGTCGGCCAGTGACAACCCGAGTTGCCTGCCGCATTGCAATGCGCTGCGGGTGAAGGCCCGAGCTCCGTGTCGAACGACCTGTGCCTTGATCGCTGCGAGGTCGTAATGAGGTGTTTTCTTTTCCATAAGACACCTTTAAAGCTGGCTTGAAATTACCCTTATAGGGTTTTTTGTCAAGGCCTGTTCGAGAGGGCGAAAGTGCCTCTTCAAGCCTAAAGCGTTGATCTCTCGGAAAAGCCTGAATACCATGTCGGGCAATTCATCCGATGATTGGATGAAAGAGTGAGTTCAATGAGCGAAATTTCCCCCCTGATCAAAAGATCCCTGGTCGACCAGGCCCTGGAGCAACTGCGCCAGCGCATCAACAACGGCGCCTGGAGCGTCGGCCAACGCCTGCCCACCGAACCGGAACTGGCCAGCGAGCTGGGCATCAGCCGCAATACCGTGCGCGAAGCCATGCGGGTGCTGGCGTTTTCCGGGCTGATCGAAATTCGCCAGGGCGACGGCAGTTACCTGCGGGCCGTGGCCGACCCCCTGGACATGCTCCAGGCCCTGTCCCAATGCTCCCTGGAGCAGGCCCGGGAAACCCGGCAGATCCTTGAAGTGGAGGCGGTAGGCCTGGCGGCCCTGCGCCGTACCGAGGCCGACCTGCAAGGCTTGAGCAGCGCCTTGCAGGCCAGCAGCGGGCATTTTCATGGCGACCTGGAAAGCTACATTGCCTGTGACCTGGTGTTTCACCAGCGCCTGGTGGACGCCGCCCACAACTCGACCCTGAGCCAGCTGTATCGCTATTTCTCCAGTGTGCTGGTGGCCCAGTTGCGCCAGACCCTGGCCGCGACTCCCCGGCGCCAGGATGTCTTCGATCGCCATCAGCACCTGCTGGATGCCATCGAGCAGGGCGATGCCGAGCGCGCCAAGCACCTTTCCCGCCAGTTGATCAACGAAACCTGACCCCCGAGCCTTCCATGTCCAAGCACCCGGTACCCCCGAATGCCCTGTCGCCTCCAGAGTTGCTGATCGACGCCGAGGCCGATGACGAAGAAGTCCAGCAGGCGCCACCGCCTTTACGTCGTCCCTGGCTGTTGCTGCTGGGGTTGATCCTGGTGGCGTTGAACCTGCGCCCGGCGCTGTCGAGCATGGCACCGCTGCTCAGTGAGGTGTCGCACCACCTGGGCCTGTCGGCGGCCAAGGCTGGCCTGCTGACCACGTTGCCGGTGCTGTGCCTGGGGCTGTTCGCGCCGTTGGCGCCGCTGCTGGCCCGGCGTTTTGGCGCCGAACGGGTGGTGCTGGGCATCCTCATGACCCTGGCCTTGGGCATTGTGCTGCGCAGTTCCTTCGGTGAGTTCGGGGTGTTTGCCGGAAGCATCCTGGCGGGGGCCAGCATCGGCGTGATCGGCGTGCTGTTGCCGGGCATCGTCAAGCGCGACTTTGCCAAGCACGCGGGCACCATGACCGGGGTCTACACCATGGCCCTGTGCCTGGGCGCGGCCATGGCCGCCGGTGCCACGGTGCCCCTCAGCCATGCATTCGATGACAATTGGGCCCTGGGCCTGGGCTTCTGGGTGGTGCCGGCGCTGGTCGCGGCGCTGTTCTGGCTGCCTCAGGTGGGGCAAAAACACGGCGCCCATCATGTGGCCTATCGCGTGCGGGGGCTGCTGCATGATCGCCTGGCCTGGCAGGTGACCCTGTATATGGGCCTGCAATCCTCGCTGGCCTATATCGTCTTTGGCTGGTTGCCGTCGATCCTTATCGGCCGTGGGCTGAGCCCGACCCAGGCCGGGCTGGTGCTGTCCGGCTCGGTGATCGTGCAATTGGCCAGTTCCCTGGCGGCCCCTTGGCTGGCTACCCGCGGCAAGGACCAGCGCCTGGCGATAGTGATCGTCATGCTGATGACCTTGGGCGGCCTGTTCGGCTGCCTGTATGCACCGCTCGATGGCCTGTGGGGCTGGGCCATCCTGCTGGGCCTGGGGCAGGGCGGCACCTTCAGCCTGGCCCTGACCCTGATCGTGCTGCGCTCGCGGGATACCCATGTGGCGGCCAACCTGTCGAGCATGGCCCAGGGCATTGGCTACACCCTGGCGTCCATGGGGCCATTTGCGGTGGGCTTGGTGCACGACTGGACCGGCGGCTGGAACGCTGTGGGCTGGATTTTCGCGGTGCTGGGCAGTGGTGCGATCATCGCCGGGCTGGGCGCCGGTCGCGCGCTCTATGTCCAGGTGCAGAGCGAGAAGATCTGAATCGCTTCAGTGGGGGTATTTGCCCGGTAAATGCCGATAGTGTTCTGTCGGCTCGCGGATTATGGTGCTGGCATTTCTATGTCTTTTTGGAGCCTGTCCATGAGTGATGCCCACCGCGCCCTGATCAGCGAGTTCTACCAGGCCTTCCAGCGCCTGGATGCCGAGGCCATGAGCGCTTGCTACACCGAGGACGTGGTGTTCAGTGACCCGGCTTTCGGCGAGCTGCGCGGGCGTGATGCCGGCGACATGTGGCGCATGCTCACCACCCGCGCCAAGGATTTCTCCCTGACCTTCGACCAGGTGCATGCCGACGAGCGCGCAGGTGGCGCGCACTGGGTCGCCACCTACCTGTTCAGCCAGACCGGCAACACCGTGGTCAACGATATCCAGGCGCGCTTCGTGTTCCGCGACGGCAAGATCTGCGAGCATCACGACCATTTCTCTATGTGGCGCTGGGCCCGTCAGGCCCTGGGCGCCAAGGGCCTGCTGCTGGGCTGGACGCCCTTGCTGAAAAACGCCGTCCGGGCCCAGGCGCGCAAGGGCCTCAAGGCCTTCCAGAGCGGTCGCTGAAAGCCATCCTCTGCTAAGATCGCGGCTTGTTCTCCACAGGCCGCGATTGCATCCGTGAGCACCCCCGATCCATCCCTTGCCAGCCCCGCTAGCGCCAAGCCCTGGTTCGTCTATTTGGTTCGAGCGGCCAACGGCGCCCTGTACTGCGGCATCAGTGACGATCCGCTCAAGCGTTTCGCCAAGCACCAGAGTGGCAAGGGCGCGCGCTTCTTCCTGTCCAGCCCGGCGGTGGCCCTGGTCTACACCGAGGCCTGTCGGGACAAGAGCGAAGCCCTGCGCCAGGAGCGGCTGATCAAGAAGCTGAAAAAGAGCGCCAAGGAGTGCCTGGTGGCCTCGGCGCTGGCCGCTGTATCCATCTGACTGATGGGTTCTCGCTGCAACGGGCCGTAGGCCGGCTTTGCATTGCAGGCTAAGCTCAGCCCTCTCCCTTCTCTGGTGGACCCTGAGCATGTCTGAGTTGATCCTGCACCATTACCCAACGTCGCCTTTCGCCGAAAAAGCCCGTTTGCTGCTGGGCTTCAAGGGCCTGTCCTGGCGTTCGGTAAAGATTTCCCCGGTGATGCCCAAGCCTGACCTGACCGCCCTGACCGGCGGCTATCGCAAGACCCCGGTACTGCAGGTGGGCGCCGATATCTATTGCGACACGGCGCTGATCGCCCGTCGCCTGGAGCAGGAAAAGGCTTCGCCGGCGCTGTTTCCTGAAGGCCAGGAAATGACCAGTGCGATCTTCGCCGCCTGGGTCGATTCGGTGGTGTTCCAGCATGCGGTGACCCTGGTGTTCCAGCCTGAATCCGCCGCCGTGCGTTTTGGCAAACTGCCACCGGAAGCGCTCAAGGCCTTTATGGCCGATCGCGCCGGGCTGTTCAGTGGCGGCAGTGCCAGCCGCTTGCCGCTGGAAGTGGCCAAGCACCAATGGCCGACCATCATGGCGCGCCTGGAGCAGCAGCTGCAGCGTGAGCCCGGAGACTTCCTGTTTGGCCAGCCATCGATTGCCGATATCGCCCTGGCTCATCCGCTGTGGTTCCTCAAGGCCACTCCAGTCACCGCACCTTTGGTGGATGAGTACCCGGCGGTCAGTGCCTGGCTGGCGCGGGTACTGGGTTTTGGCCATGGCGCCTTCAGCGAAATGAGCGCCGAAGAGGCCCTGGACGTGGCTCGGCGCTCGACCCCGGCGCCGCTGCCGGAGGAGCAGTTTGTCGACCCCAACGGCTTCAAGGCGGGCCAGCAGGTGCTGATTGCCGCGACCGACTACGGTGTTGATCCGGTAGCGGGCGAGTTGCTGTTCGTCGGCGCTGAAGAGTTGATCCTGCGGCGCGAGGACCCACGTGCCGGGGTGGTGCATGTGCACTTCCCGCGAATGGGTTTCCGAATCCAGGCGCAATGACGGACGGCGCCCCCGACTGGCCGGCTGGCGGGTAACTGGCTTGTTGGCCGGACGGCGTTGCGCTTGCCGGCGTAGGCGTGATCAGGGTTGAGTAGGGGCCGCTGTCCCCTGCGCCTGAGGTTGCAGCGCCGCCATGATGGCGTCGGGGTCGTAGGTGCGAATCAGCCTGCCATTGACGTCGAGGATCGGAATCCCGGCACCGCCCAGGGCGCTGTAGGCCTGGCGCGCTTCGGCGTCTTTCTCTATATCGAACTCTTTGAAGGGAATGCCCTTCTGGTCGAGAAAGCGCCGGGTGGCCTTGCAGTAGCCGCACCAGTCGGTGGCGTACAGCACCACCCGGGCCTGGCTGCGGATCTGTTCGCTGACCACCGCCGAGGGGTTGAACAGGCGCTCGATCTTGCCCCAGTGCTGGTAGATCACCACCACCAGCAAAATCAGCAGGAACTTCTTCAGAACCCCCTGGAGCATCAGTTGCGGCGCTTGAGCTGGTCGGTCAGCTGGGTTGGCAGGCCCTTGATGATCAGGGTCCCGGCTTCTTCGTCGTACTCGATCTTCGAGCCCAGCAGATGGGCTTCAAAACTGATGGACAGGCCTTCGGCGCGGCCGGTGAAGCGGCGGAACTGGTTGAGGGTGCGTTTGTCTGCAGGGATTTCCGGTGACAGGCCGTAGTCCTTGTTGCGGATGTGATCGTAGAACGCCTTGGGGCGATCCTCGTCGATCAGTTCCGAGAGTTCTTCCAGGCCCATGGGTTCGCCGAGCTTGGCCTGGCTGCTGGCGTAGTCCACCAGGGTCTTGGTCTTCTCCCGGGCCGAATCTTCCGGCAGGTCCTCGCTTTCCACGAAGTCGCTGAAGGCCTTGAGCAGGGTGCGGGTTTCGCCGGGGCCGTCGACGCCTTCCTGGCAACCGATGAAGTCGCGGAAGTATTCCGAGACCTTCTTGCCGTTCTTGCCCTTGATAAAGGAGATGTATTGCTTGGACTGCTTGTTGTTCTGCCACTCAGAGACGTTGATGCGCGCCGCGAGGTGCAGTTGGCCCAGGTCCAGGTGCCGCGACGGGGTCACGTCCAGCTGGTCGGTCACCGCCACGCCTTCGCTGTGGTGCAGCAGGGCAATGGCCAGGTAGTCGGTCATGCCCTGCTGGTAGTGGGCGAACAATACGTGGCCGCCCACCGACAGGTTGGATTCTTCCATCAGCTTCTGCAGGTGTTCCACCGCCACCCGGCTGAAGGCGGTGAAATCCTGGCCGCCGTCCAGGTACTCCTTGAGCCAGCCGCTGAAGGGGAAAGCGCCGGATTCGGGATGGAACAGGCCCCAGGCTTTGCCCTGCTTGGCGTTATAGCTTTCGTTGAGGTCGGCGAGCATGTTCTCGATGGCGGCGGACTCCGCCAGTTCGGAATCGCGGGCGTGCAGAACTGCGGGGCTGCCGTCGGGTTTCTTGTCGATCAGGTGGACGATGCAATGACGGATCGGCATGGGCTTCTCGGCTGGTTGAAGGGGGAGGGCGGGCTCCCCGAAAAAGTGCCCAGTGTACCGCACCCGCTGGTTTTGGCGCGGTTTGCCGGGTGATCAACGGCCGGTTGGTAAAGGTTATGCAATTTTTTACCGATTTAGCTCAATAAAGCTGACCAAATGGCTAGGTAGAGGCGGATATTTCCCCGCCTGTGTGCTAGTTTTGCCCCCGTCTTACGCGGTGTCTCTGCGTTAAGCGTGCATTCAGCATTTGTCGGGTCGAACCAAACCCTGATTTCGGTATCTATAACCCCGATCTGTCGTGGTTGTAACCGGGGTGCCAGATCCACAAGACCTGGCTCGATGGCTGACACTGCACTCTGCAATCCAAATGAAATTGATAGGGAAGGAACACCATAATGGCTATTACTAAAGACCAACTGATCGCCGATATCGCTGAAGCCATCGACGCGCCAAAAACCACCGCGCGTAACGCCCTGGACCAACTGGCTCAGATCGTTGCTGATCAATTGGAAAATGGCGGCGAAATCACTCTGCCAGGCATCGGCAAACTGAAAGTGACCGAGCGTCCTGCCCGTACTGGCCGTAACCCATCGACTGGCGCTGCCATCGAAATCGCTGCCAAGAAAGTGATCAAGCTGGTTGTGGCTAAAGGCCTGACCGACGCTGTGAACAAGTAATACTTGCAGTGAAACCGTGCTCAGAAGTTCTCCGGGCACGGTTTGTGTGACACCGATTCACGCAAGGTGAATCGTTATTGAAGTTCCCGCCTCTCAGCTCTTCTTGCCCCAACGCTCCTGGCTCCAGGCCTGTTGCTGTGCCTTGTCCTTGAAGGTCCAGGCGACGAAGCGGCTCTGTTTCTGTCCCTGGGACATTTCCACTACCTGACTTTCCAGGGCGCCGGCTTTTTTCAGCGCGCTTTCGATCCCCGGCAGGTTGGCGGCTTTCGACACCAGGGTGCTGAACCACAGCACCTGCTGGCCGACGCCGGCGCTTTCAGCAATCAACTGGCTGACGAAGCGGATCTCGCCTCCTTCGCACCACAGCTCACGGGCCTGGCCGCCGAAGTTCAGCACCGGCAGCTTGCGCTTGGGATCGGCCTTGCCCAGGGCCCGCCATTTGCGCTGGCTGCCGCGGGTGGCTTCGTCCAGCGAGGCGTGGAAGGGCGGGTTGCACAGGGTCAGGTCGAAGCGCTCGGCACTCTCCAGCAGGCCACTGAGGATCTGCTTGGGGTTGCTCTGCTGGCGCAGGCTGATGGCCTTGGTCAGGCCATTGGCCTGGACAATCGCCTTGGCCGCGGCCAGGGCGGTGCTGTCGATGTCCGAACCGAGGAAGTGCCAGCGGTAATCGCTATGGCCCAGCAGCGGGTAGATGCAGTTGGCACCGACCCCGATATCCAGCACCCGTACCGCCGCGCCGCGAGGGATCTGGCCCTGGTTGTGGCTGGCCAGCAGGTCGGCAAGAAAGTGCACATAGTCGGCGCGACCGGGCACCGGCGGGCAGAGAAAATCCGCCGGGATGTCCCAATGGGCAATGCCGTAGAAGGCCTTGAGCAGGGCGCGGTTGAACACCCGCACCGCGGCCGGGTCGGCGAAGTCGATGCTTTCCTTGCCGTAGGGGTTGAGGATCACGAACTGCCCCAGCTCCGGGGTGCCCTTGATCAGTTGCGGGAAGTCGTAGCGCCCCTGATGGCGATTGCGCGGGTGCAGGCTGGCCTTTTCCCGGGGCGCGACGGCCTTGGCCGGGGTGGCAGGCTTGGGTTTCTTGCGCGGTGGCTTGGGTGTGCTGGGGGCGGTCATGGGGATAGATTCGGGGGTGGTTCAAGGAAGGCGGGCATTGTCCCACAGGAGCAGCGGTAAGTTTCAAGCTACAAGTTTGCCGTGGCGAGGGAGCTTGCTCCCGTTGAGCCGCATCGCGGCCCCATTCGGAATTTCACGGCTCTCTGCCAACGCAGTTGCATCTGCTGCGCAGACGAGTGGGCGAATAAAAAAGGGAGGCCGTTGCGGGCCTCCCTTTTTCACTTCGCGCGAATTGCCGTTACAGGCTGGAAATCCGTGCGTGCTGCTCCGCCAGCTTGCCCAGGGCCTGTTCGGCCTCGGCCAGCTTGGCGCGTTCCTTCTCGATCACTTCGGCCGGGGCCTTGTCGACGAAGGAGGCATTGGACAGCTTGCCGCCGACCCGTTGCACTTCGCCTTGCAGGCGCTGGATTTCCTTGTCCAGGCGCGCCAGTTCGGCACCCTTGTCGATCAGGCCGGCCATCGGCACCAGCACCTCCATCTCGCCCACCAGGGCGGTGGCCGACAGCGGCGCTTCGTCGCCGGCGCCCAGCACGGTGATGGATTCGAGCTTGGCCAGTTTCTTCAGCAGGGCTTCGTTCTCGGCCAGGCGACGCAGGTCTTGTTCACCGGCGTTCTTCAGGAACAGGGTCAGGGGCTTGCCCGGGCCGATGTTCATTTCCGCGCGGATATTGCGGGTGCCGAGCATCAGGCCCTTGAGCCATTCGATGTCGTCTTCGGCGGCCTGGTCGATGCGTGCTTCATTGGCCACAGGCCATGGCTGCAGCATGATGCTCTTGCCTTCGGCTCCGGCCAGCGGCGCCAGGCGCTGCCAGATTTCCTCGGTGATGAACGGCATGAACGGGTGGGCCAGGCGCAGGGCCACTTCCAGTACGCGCACCAGGGTACGGCGGGTGCCGCGCTGGCGTTCCACTGGCGAGTTCTCGTCCCACAGCACCGGCTTGGACAGTTCCAGGTACCAGTCGCAGTACTGGTTCCAGATGAACTCGTACAGCGCCTGGGCGGCCAGGTCGAAGCGGAACTGGTCGAGCTGGCGGGTGACTTCGGCTTCGGTGCGCTGCAACTGCGAGATGATCCAGCGATCCGCCAGGGACAGCTCGTAGGCCTCGCCGTTCTGGCCGCAGTCCTCGCCCTTGTCCAGCACGTAGCGCGCGGCGTTCCAGATCTTGTTGCAGAAGTTGCGGTAGCCCTCGACGCGGCCCATGTCGAACTTGATGTCGCGACCGGTGGTGGCCAGGGAACAGAAGGTGAAACGCAGGGCGTCGGTGCCGTAGCTGGCGATGCCGTCGGCGAATTCGGCGCGGGTCTGCTTCTCGATGGCTTTCTGCAGTTTTGGCTGCATCAGGCCGGTGGTGCGCTTCTGTACCAGGGTTTCGAGGTCGATGCCGTCGATGATGTCCAGCGGGTCCAGCACGTTGCCCTTGGACTTGGACATCTTCTGGCCCTGGCCATCGCGCACCAGGCCGTGCACGTACACGGTCTTGAACGGAACCTGCGGCGTGCCGTCCTCATTCTTCACCAGGTGCATGGTGAGCATGATCATCCGCGCGACCCAGAAGAAGATGATGTCGAAGCCGGTGACCAGCACGTCGGTGGGGTGGAAGGTCTTGAGGAACTCGGTCTGCTCCGGCCAGCCCAGGGTGGAGAAGGTCCACAGGCCCGAGCTGAACCAGGTGTCGAGCACGTCGTTGTCCTGCTGCAGGGCAACGTCCGGGCCGAGGTTGTGCTTGGCCCGTACTTCGGCTTCATCACGGCCGACATAGACCTTGCCCGACTCGTCGTACCAGGCCGGAATGCGGTGGCCCCACCACAGCTGGCGGCTGATGCACCAGTCCTGGATATCGCGCATCCAGGAGAAGTACATGTTTTCGTACTGCTTGGGTACGAAGGCGATGCGGCCGTCTTCCACGGCGGCAATGGCAGGTTCTGCCAGGGGCTTGGTGGAGACGTACCACTGGTCGGTGAGCCACGGCTCGATGATGGTGCCGGAGCGGTCGCCCTTCGGCACTTTCAGCGCGTGGTCGTCGACGCTGACCAGCAGGCCGGCGGCGTCGAAGGCGGCCACGATCTGTTTGCGCGCTTCGAAGCGATCCAGGCCCACGTACTCGGCCGGGATCTTGCCGTCGATGCTCTCGTTGAGGCTGCCGTCCAGGTTGAACACCTGGCAGGCCGGCAGTACGGCGGCGTTCTTGTCGAAGATATTGAGCAGCGGCAGGTTGTGGCGCTTGCCGACTTCATAGTCGTTGAAGTCGTGGGCCGGGGTGATTTTCACGCAGCCGGTGCCGAATTCGGGGTCGCAGTAATCGTCGGCGATGATCGGGATGCGCCGGCCTACCAGGGGCAGCTCGACGAACTTGCCGATCAGGGCCTTGTAGCGCTGGTCTTCAGGGTTCACCGCGACGGCGGAGTCACCGAGCATGGTTTCCGGACGGGTGGTGGCGACGATCAGGTAATCCTTGCCTTCAGCGGTCTTGGCGCCGTCGGCCAGGGGGTATTTCAGGTTCCACAGGAAGCCTTTCTCGTCGTGGTTTTCCACTTCGAGGTCGGAAATCGCCGTGTGCAGCTTGGTGTCCCAGTTCACCAGGCGCTTGCCGCGGTAGATCAGGCCGTCTTCATGCAGGCGCACGAAGGCTTCCTTCACCGCTTCGGAAAGACCGTCATCCATGGTGAAGCGCTCGCGGCTCCAATCCACGGAAGAGCCCAGGCGGCGGATCTGGCGGCTGATATTGCCCCCGGACTGATCCTTCCATTCCCAGACTTTCTCGAGGAATTTTTCCCGGCCCAGATCGTGACGATTCTGGCCCTGGGCTTCGATCTGGCGCTCCACCAGCATCTGCGTGGCGATACCGGCGTGGTCGGTGCCCGGCTGCCACAGGGTGTTGCGACCCTGCATGCGGCGGAAACGGATCAGCGCGTCCATGATCGCGTTGTTGAAGCCGTGGCCCATGTGCAGGCTGCCGGTGACGTTCGGCGGCGGGATCATGATGGTGTAGGAGTCGCCCGCGCCTTGCGGGGCGAAGTAATTCTCGGACTCCCAGGTCTGGTACCAGGAAGTTTCAATGGCGTGCGGCTGGTAGGTCTTATCCATGCGCGGCGGGACCCTATTGGCATTTATTCAGGAAAAGCCGGCAAGTATAGCGGAGGGGGGCCGCAGCAAGCCACAAGCGGCAAGCGACAAGATGGCCCGGCCCGGCTGTTGCGTGTGGCTTATGGTTTGTTGCTTGTGGCTGCGGCGAGTAGCCGCTCAAGGCGGGCATCGAGGCGGCGCTTGATCTCGGTTTCGATATGCGGGGCGAAGTCGTCGATCACGTCCTGCATGATCAACTGGGCGGCGGCGCGCAGTTCGCTGTCCAGGTGCAGCAGGGCGTCGCCGTTGCTGGTGGCAGGTTTGGCCGGGGCTGCCGGAGTCGGGGCGGGCGTGGGGGCCTGGGCCTGGACGGGAGCTGGAGCCGGTTCGGGCTTGACGCTTGGGGTGGCGGCCGGCTGGGCGCTGGCCTGAGCCGCGGCGCGGGGTTCGGCGCGGGTGGCTGGCGGGTTGCCCACCATGTCGAACAACAGCGGGATTTGTCCTTCGCTGGTCACGGTTTCGGTGAGCAGCGGCGGTTGCAGGTTTTCATCGCCGAGCAGCTTGCGGATCGATTCGAGGTCGTCCAGCAGGTGCGCGGACTTTTGCAGCGGGTTGGGAGTGTCCATCGGGTGCTCAGAGTCGCTGTAATCGGTGATCTTGCAGAGAATAGCCCTGTTCGCGATAGAAACGGAAACTCTCGCGGGCCGCCTGGCGGATAGCCGGGTCTTCCACCACCACCTCGGCGATACGGGCAAAGCGCTGGGCGAAGGAGGGGACGTTCAGGTCCAGGTTCACCAGCAGGTCGTGGTGCTCGCCCGGGTCCTGGCCGAGGCCGAGGACGATCAGCCCATCAGGCTGGCTTTCTGCCGGGCCGTGGGGCACGAAGGCCTCGCCCTTGAAGCTCCACAGGCGTGCGTCCAACTCGTCGCGCTGTGCCTCATCGCTGCAGTGCAGGTAGATGCGATGGCCCATACGCCAGGCCTTGTCGGTGAGCTTGCAGGCAAAATCCAGGCGCGCCGCAGGGTCCGCGCTGGGAAGAATATAGAAGTCGACTTTGGTCATTGGGGTTCCTGAGCCGCAGTGGGCGCCGCATTCAAGCGGCGCCCACTGTGGTCACGGTTTTCAGGCCTTGGCGCGGTCCAGCAGGTACTGGGTCAGCAGGGGCACCGGACGGCCGGTGGCGCCCTTGTCCTTGCCGCCGCTGGTCCAGGCGGTGCCGGCGATATCCAGGTGGGCCCAGTTCAGGTTCTTGGTGAAGCGCGACAGGAAGCAGGCGGCGGTGATGGTGCCGGCCTTCGGCCCGCCAATGTTGGCGATGTCGGCGAACGGGCTGTCCAGTTGCTCCTGGTACTCATCGAACAGCGGCAGTTGCCAGGCGCGGTCGTCGGCTTGCTGGCCGGCGCTGAGCAGTTGCCCGATCAGTTCCTCGTTGTTGCCCAACAGGCCCGAGGTGTGGGCGCCCAGGGCTACCACGCAGGCACCGGTGAGGGTGGCGATATCGATCACCGCCTGAGGCTTGAAGCGTTCGGCGTAGGTCAGGGCATCGCACAGCACCAGGCGGCCTTCGGCGTCGGTGTTGAGGATTTCCACGGTCTGCCCGCTCATGGTGGTGACAATGTCGCCAGGGCGCGAGGCGCCACCGCTGGGCATGTTTTCGGCACAGGCCAGGATGCACACCAGGTTGATCGGCAGTTGCAGTTCCAGTACTGCGCGCAGGGTGCCGAACACGCTGGCGGCGCCGCCCATGTCGTATTTCATCTCGTCCATGCCGGCGCCCGGCTTGAGGCTGATGCCGCCGGTGTCGAAGGTGATGCCCTTGCCCACCAGGGCGAACGGCTTCTCAGACTTCTTGCCGCCGTTGTACTGCATGACGATCAGGCGTGGCGGCTGGTCGCTGCCCTGGCCCACGGCATAGAACGAGCCCATGCCCAGTTCCTTGATCTTTTTCTCGTCGAGCACTTCGACTTTCAGGCCCTTGAACTCCTTGCCCAGGGCCTTGGCCTGCTCGCCGAGGTAGGTCGGGTGGCAGACGTTCGGTGGCTGGTTGCCCAGGTCACGGGTGAAGGCCATGCCGTTGGCGATAGCCTGGGCGTGAGTGACAGCGCGCTCGACTTCGGCCTGGGCGGCCTTGATGGTCAGCAGGGTGATCTTCTTCAGGGCGCGGGGTTCGGCTTTCTGGCTCTTGTAGCGGTCGAATACGTAGCCACCGTCCACCAGGGTTTCCGCCAGCAGGCGGGTCTTGCCGTAGCTGTCGCGACCCTTGACTGCCACTTCGTCCAGCGCCAGCACGGCATCGCTGCCGCCCAGGCCCTTGAGGGTATTGAGCACGCCACTGATGATCTTGCGGAACGGGCGGTCGCCCAGTTCGCCTTCCTTACCGACGCCCACCAGCAGCAGGCGCTCGGCCTTGAGCTTGGCCACGCCGTGCAACAGCAGGCTCTGGCCGACCTTGCCGGTCAGGTCGCCACGCTTGAGCACGGCGCTGATGGCGCCACCGCTGAGTTCATCGAGCTGCTTGGCCACACCACCGAGTTTGCTGCCTTCGCTGACGGCGACCACCAGGGTGGCGGTCTTCAACGTTTCCGGGCTAACGCTTTTTACAACCAGTTCCATGTCCGGTTCCCTGAATGAATGGTCAAAGGGTGCAGGTGACTGTTCTGCACCGGGCTTATCTATATAGAAGACGCCGCGTCAGGCCGTGTGAAAACTACTGCGTTTGGCAATCCTGCGTTAAAAACAGGTTCGGAATGCTCATTTACAGCCAGTAAACTGCGCTTCCTCACCTGTTTTTGCCTTGTCTTGCCTGCACTCGTGACGTTTTCACACAGCCTGGCATGCTGCCGACGACAAAGCCGCCAGTTTGAACCTCGCCGCTTGCGGCTGACAACCCTCGGATTGGCCAAGTTCTGTGCTTTAGAGGCGCCGGTGAGCATCCTCCGTGACAGGCGCACGCAATCACAGGATAATGCGCCATCTTTTTTCGGCGGCCCTGCGTCTGGGGCCGGCTCGATACGTTTGCTTGTTCGGCCGCCTTAGCCTGACAACCCTGGAGTGTCTGGTTTGATCGTCTTTCGTTATCTGTCCCGCGAAATCCTGCTGACCCTGAGTGCCGTGAGCGCGGTGCTGCTGGTCATCATCATGAGCGGGCGCTTCGTCAAGTTCCTTGCCCAGGCCGCCTCGGGCGCCTTGGACCCAAGCTCGCTGTTCCTGATCATGGGCTTTCGCCTGCCGGGCTTTTTGCAACTGATCCTGCCCCTGGGGCTGTTCCTCGGCATTCTCCTGGCCTATGGCCGGCTCTATCTCGAAAGCGAGATGACCGTGCTCTCGGCCACCGGCATGAGCCAGCAGCGCTTGCTGGGCATGACCCTGATTCCCGCGACCCTGGTGGCCTTGCTGGTGGCCTGGTTGAGCCTGAGCCTGGCGCCACAGGGGGCCAATCAATTCCAGTTGCTGCTGAACAAGCAAGACGCCCTGACCGAGTTCGACACCCTGGTGGCCGGGCGCTTCCAGGCGCTCAACGATGGCTCCCGGGTGACCTACACCGAACAGCTGTCGGAAGATCGGACCAACCTGGGCGGGGTGTTCATTTCGGAAAAGCGCCTGAACCAGCAGAAGAAGGACCAGGGCATCTCGGTGCTGGTGGCCGAGAAGGGCCATCAGGACATCCGCCCTGATGGCAATCGCTACCTGATCCTGGAAAACGGCTACCGCTATGACGGTAACCCCGGCGAGGCCAACTACCGGGTGATCAAGTACGACACCTACGGTGTGTTGCTGGAGCGCCCGGATGTCAGCGACGAGGTTACCGATCGCGACGCCATGCCGACCGCCGACCTGATCGGCAAGGACGACCTGCGGGCCCGCGCCGAGCTGCAATGGCGCCTGTCCCTGCCGTTGCTGGTGTTTATCGTGACCCTGATGGCGGTGCCGCTGTCCCGAGTCAACCCGCGTCAGGGTCGCTTCCTCAAGCTGATTCCGGCGATCCTGCTGTACATGGCCTACCTGACCATCCTGATCGCCGTGCGCGGCGCCTTGGAGAAAGGCAAGATTTCACCTGCACTGGGCCTGTGGTGGGTGCATGTGCTGTTCCTGGCCATAGGCCTGGGGCTGATGTATTGGGAACCGTTGCGCTTGAAGATGGCGAGTCGTCGCAGCATGAAGGAGATGGCTCGTGGTTAAGCTCGATCGCTACATTGGTAGCAGTGTGTTCATGGCCATTCTCGCGGTCCTGGGGATCATCCTCGGGCTGGCCTCGCTGTTTGCCTTTATCGATGAGGTGGGCAGCGTCACCGACAGCTACACCGTCATGGACGTGATGAGCTACGTAGTGCTCACGGCTCCGCGCCGGGTTTATGAAATGCTGCCGATGGCGGCCCTGATCGGCTGCCTGATCGGCCTGGGCAGCCTGGCCAGCAACAGCGAACTGACCATCATGCGCGCCGCTGGGGTGTCCGTGGGGCGGATCGTCTGGGCGGTGATGAAGCCGATGTTGCTGCTGATGCTGGTGGGCGTGCTGGTGGGCGAGTACGTGGCGCCGGCCACCGAGACCCAGGCCCAGGCCAGCCGCGCCCTGGCTCAGGGTTCGGGGGATGCGCAAAGTTCCAAGCATGGCCTGTGGCACCGCCAGGGCGATGAGTTCATCCATATCAACGCCGTGCAGCCCAACGGCTTGTTGTATGGCGTGACCCGCTATCACTTCGACGACCAGCGGCACATGCTGTCGTCGAGCTTCGCCCGTCAGGCGCGTTTCCACGATAGCTACTGGCAACTGACCGACGTCACCACCACTTATTTCCGTGAAGGGCACACCGAGGTCATCAGCGTGCCCGACGAGCGCTGGGACGTGGCCCTGAGCCCGCAACTGCTGAGTACCGTGGTGATGGCACCGGAGTCCCTGTCGATCAGCGGCCTGTGGGGCTATATCCATTACCTGGCTGATCAGGGGCTGAACAATGGTCGTTATTGGCTGGCGTTCTGGGTCAAGGTCCTGCAACCGCTGGTGACGGCGGCCCTGGTGCTGATGGCGATTTCCTTTATCTTCGGTCCCTTGCGCTCGGTAACCCTCGGTCAGCGGGTGTTCACAGGCGTGCTGGTGGGTTTCACCTTCCGTATCGCCCAGGACCTGCTGGGGCCATCGAGCCTGGTATTCGGCTTCTCGCCCCTGTTCGCGGTGCTGGTGCCGGCGGGTATCTGCGCTGTCGCCGGCGTCTGGATGTTGCGCCGGGCCGGCTGATTCGGTGGTTTTTGCAGGCTTTTGGCACGACGCCTCGATCTGTGGATCGGGGCGTTTTTGCATTTGACAAACGCTGACCGGCGAGCGTGACGCTCGTGCCGAGTATCAGGTACAATTCCCGGCTATTTTTCGGCGGGCCATGCCTGCAGCCTTTTTGAGTGTTCATCCGTGAGTGATTTGAGTCATATCCGCAATTTCTCCATCATCGCCCACATTGACCATGGCAAGTCGACTCTGGCCGATCGGTTCATCCAGATGTGCGGCGGCTTGGCCGATCGCGAAATGGAAGCCCAGGTTCTGGACTCCATGGACCTTGAACGTGAGCGCGGGATCACCATCAAGGCGCACAGCGTAACCCTCTACTACAAGGCGCGCGACGGCGTGACCTACCAGCTGAACTTCATCGATACCCCGGGCCACGTCGACTTCACCTATGAAGTCAGTCGCTCCCTGGCGGCCTGTGAAGGCGCGCTGCTGGTGGTGGATGCCGGCCAGGGCGTGGAAGCCCAGTCGGTTGCCAACTGCTACACCGCCATCGAGCAGGGCCTGGAAGTGATGCCGGTGCTGAACAAGATCGACCTGCCCCAGGCCGAGCCGGAGCGGGTCAAGGAAGAGATCGAGAAAATCATCGGCATCGACGCCACCGACGCCGTGACCTGCAGCGCCAAGACCGGCCTGGGCGTGGACGAGGTGCTCGAGCGCCTGGTAACCACCATTCCGGCCCCTACCGGCAATATCGAAGACCCGCTGCAAGCGCTGATCATCGACTCCTGGTTCGACAACTACCTGGGCGTCGTGTCCCTGGTGCGTGTGCGTCATGGCAGGGTGAAGAAGGGCGACAAGATCCTGGTCAAGTCCACCGGCAAGGTCCACCTGGTGGACAGCGTCGGTGTATTCAACCCGAAGCACACCGCCACCGTTGATCTCAAGGCCGGTGAAGTGGGCTTTATCATCGCCGGCATCAAGGACATTCACGGGGCGCCAGTGGGTGACACCCTGACCCTCAGCTCGACCCCGGACGTGGCCGTGCTGCCAGGCTTCAAGCGCATCCAGCCGCAGGTCTATGCCGGTCTGTTCCCGGTCAGCTCCGATGACTTCGAGGATTTCCGCGAAGCCCTGCAGAAGCTCACCCTCAACGACTCGTCCCTGCAGTACACCCCGGAAAGCTCCGACGCCCTGGGCTTCGGCTTCCGTTGCGGGTTCCTCGGCATGCTGCACATGGAGATCATCCAGGAGCGCCTGGAGCGCGAATACGACCTGGATCTGATCACCACCGCGCCGACGGTAATCTTCGAGCTGCTGCTCAAGAACGGTGAAACCATCTATGTCGATAACCCGTCGAAGCTGCCCGACCTGTCTTCCATCGAAGACATGCGTGAGCCGATCGTGCGGGCCAATATCCTTGTGCCGCAGGAGCACCTGGGCAACGTCATAACCCTGTGCATCGAGAAACGCGGCGTGCAGCGCGACATGCTGTTCCTCGGTTCCCAGGTGCAGGTGACCTACGACCTGCCGATGAACGAAGTGGTACTGGACTTCTTCGATCGCCTGAAGTCCACCAGCCGCGGCTATGCTTCGCTGGATTACCATTTCGATCGCTACCAGTCGGCTAATCTGGTCAAGCTGGATGTAATGATCAACGGTGACAAGGTCGATGCCCTGGCATTGATCGTGCACCGCGACAACGCCCACTACAAAGGGCGTGCGTTGACCGAGAAGATGAAAGAA
Source organism: Pseudomonas sp. NFXW11 (assembly GCF_049887815.1). Lineage (NCBI taxonomy): Bacteria > Pseudomonadati > Pseudomonadota > Gammaproteobacteria > Pseudomonadales > Pseudomonadaceae > Pseudomonas > Pseudomonas sp. NFXW11. Next base: position 200,623 of record NZ_JAGEKI010000013.1, read on the forward strand.
CTGATTCCTCGGCAGATGTTTGACGTGGCAATCCAGGCCGCCATCGGCGGGCAGATTATCGCGCGGACAACCGTCAAGGCCCTCAGAAAGAACGTACTGGCCAAATGCTACGGTGGCGACGTCAGCCGTAAGCGCAAGCTGTTGGAAAAGCAGAAGGCTGGTAAGAAACGCATGAAGCAAGTGGGCAACGTGGAAATTCCACAAGACGCCTTCCTTGCGGTGCTCAGGTTGGATAGTTAGGTCCTATGTCACTAAATTTCCCGCTGTTGCTGGTCATTGCTGTCTTTGTCTGCGGTCTCTTGGGGTTGCTCGACCTGGTGTTCCTGGCGCCGCGTCGGCGTGCCGCCATTGCCAACTATCAGGGCAGCGTCAGCCAGCCGGACGGGCTGGTGGTGGAAAAGCTGAGCAAGGAGCCCTTGCTGGTGGAATACGGCAAGTCGTTCTTTCCGGTGCTGTTTCTGGTGCTGGTGCTGCGTTCGTTCCTGGTGGAGCCGTTCCAGATTCCCTCGGGTTCGATGAAGCCGACCCTGGATGTGGGCGACTTTATCCTGGTGAGCAAGTTTTCCTACGGCATCCGCCTGCCGGTGATCGACAAGAAGATCATCGACGTCGGTGAACCGCAGCGCGGCGATGTGATGGTGTTCCGCTACCCAAGCGACCCTAACGTCAACTACATCAAGCGTGTGGTCGGCCTGCCGGGTGATGAAGTGCGCTACACCGCCGACAAGCGCCTGTTCGTCAACGGCCAGTCGGTGGCCGAGCAACTGGTGGGCGCCGAGCCCGGTACCCTGGGCAGCTCGGAGCTGTACAAGGAACAACTCGGCGAGGCCGAGCACCTGATCCGCAAGGAAATGAACCGCTACCGGCCGACTCCGGAAGGTCGTTGGGTGGTGCCTGCCGGGCACTACTTCATGATGGGCGACAACCGCGACAACTCTAACGACAGTCGCTACTGGGACGATCCAAGTATTCCCAAGGATCTGCTAGGCATGGTTCCCGACAAGAATATCGTCGGCAAGGCCTTCGCGGTCTGGATGAGCTGGCCCGAACCGAAACTCAGCCACCTGCCGAATTTCTCGCGGGTTGGCCTGATCAAGTAATCACTCACGGCGCTGTTGAACACAGCGCCGAATGCTTTTCTGGCTCTTGCATAAAACGGCCTGGCCTTCAGGCAGCCCGTAGCAGGTGTATTGCCAGCAGCATGCAGTCAACGATATTCAGGATGTGGATTTGAACACAGCGTTAATTGCTACCCGCACCTCGTGCGCGGCCCCTGGGATGGTGAGTTTCCACAGCGAAACCAGCGTGGGCAAACCGTGAGCGTTTCTTTGAGTCGTCTCGAGCGCCAGCTCGGTTATTCCTTCAAGGACCAGGAGCTGATGCTGCTGGCCCTCACTCACCGCAGCTTTGCCGGGCGCAACAACGAGCGCCTGGAATTCCTCGGGGATGCGATCCTCAACTTCGTCGCCGGTGAAGCGCTGTTCGAGCGCTTTCCCCAGGCCCGCGAAGGCCAGCTGTCGCGTTTGCGCGCGCGCCTGGTGAAGGGTGAAACCCTGGCGGTACTGGCCCGTGGTTTCGACCTGGGCGAATACCTGCGCCTGGGTTCCGGTGAGCTCAAGAGCGGTGGTTTCCGTCGCGAATCGATCCTTGCCGATGCCCTGGAAGCCCTGATCGGTGCTATCTACCTGGACGCCGGCATGGAAACTGCCCGTGACCGCGTGCTGTCCTGGCTGGCCTCGGAGTTCGAGAGCCTGACCCTGGTGGACACCAACAAGGACCCCAAGACCCGGCTGCAGGAGTTCCTCCAGTCCCGCGCCTGCGAACTGCCACGCTACGAAGTGGTGGATATCCAGGGCGAGCCGCACTGCCGGACATTCTTCGTCGAATGTGAAGTCACCCTATTGAATGAAAAAAGCCGAGGGCAGGGCGTCAGCCGACGCATTGCCGAACAGGTTGCGGCCGCCGCCGCCCTGATTGCCCTGGGCGTGGAGAATGGCCATGACTGATTCAACCGCAACACGCTGTGGCTATGTCGCCATCGTCGGCCGCCCCAACGTGGGCAAGTCGACGCTGCTCAACCACATCCTCGGGCAGAAGCTGGCGATCACTTCGCGCAAGCCCCAGACCACCCGTCACAACATGCTCGGGATCAAGACCGAGGGTGATATCCAGGCGATCTACGTCGACACCCCCGGCATGCACAAGAGCAACGAGAAGGCGCTCAACCGCTACATGAACAAGACTGCTTCGGCGGCGTTGAAAGACGTCGACGTGGTGATCTTCGTGGTCGACCGCACCAAGTGGACCGACGAAGACCAGCTGGTTCTGGAGCGTGTGCAGTACGTGCAGGGCCCGGTGATCCTGGCGATCAACAAGACCGACCGCATCGAGGACAAGGCCGAGCTGATGCCGCACCTGACCTGGCTGCAGGAGCAGCTGCCGAACGCCGAGATCGTGCCGGTCTCGGCCCAGCAGGGGCACAACCTCGACGCCCTGGAAGGCCTGATCGCCAAGCACCTGCCGGAGAACGAGCACTTCTTCCCGGAAGACCAGATCACCGACCGCAGCAGCCGTTTCCTGGCCGCCGAACTGGTGCGCGAGAAGATCATGCGCCAGCTGGGGGCCGAGCTGCCGTACCAGATCACCGTGGAAATCGAAGAGTTCAAGCAGCAGGGCCACGTCCTGCATATCCATGCCTTGATCCTGGTGGAGCGTGACGGGCAGAAGAAAATCATCATTGGCGACAAGGGTGAGCGGATCAAGCGCATCGGCATGGAAGCGCGCAAGGACATGGAACTGCTGTTCGACTCCAAGGTCATGCTCAACCTCTGGGTCAAGGTCAAGGGTGGCTGGTCCGACGACGAGCGCGCCCTGCGCTCCCTGGGCTACGGCGACCTCTGAGTCGCCCCTGTGTTGGGGGAGGGCCGCCGCGGTAGTGGCGAGGGAGCTTGCTCCCGCTGGAGCGCATAGCGCTCCCCAACCCTGCCGAGGCTCAGTTTAGGCAGCCCGGCGATTGCCATCTCCCGCCACATTTTCTCTGCAGAGGCCCGGCTTCTGATGTCCAGCACCCCCCCTCTCGGCCAGCTCGCCTACGTCCTGCACAGCCGCGCCTATCGCGAAAGCAGCGCCCTGGTGGATTTCCTCACCCCGCAAGGCCGCCTGCGTGCCGTGCTGCGCAGTGCCCGGGGCAAGGCCGGCACCCTGGCGCGGCCCTTCGTGCCCCTGGAAGTGGAGTTTCGCGGCCGCAGCGAGCTGAAGAATGTCGGGCGCATGGAAAGTGCCGGCGTTGCCACCTGGCTCAATGGCGAAGCGCTGTTCAGCGGTCTGTACCTGAATGAGCTGCTGATTCGCCTGTTGCCGGCGGAAGATCCCCACCCCGCACTGTTCGAGCATTACGCCGCCACCCTGCTGGCCCTGGCCGAAGGCCGGCCCCTGGAGCCCCTGCTGCGGGCCTTCGAATGGCGCCTGCTGGACGACCTGGGCTATGGCTTTGCCCTGGACAGCGACATCCATGGCGCACCCATTGTTGCCGACGGCCTGTACCGGCTGCAGGTGGATGCCGGCCTGGAGCAGGTGTTCCTGCTGCAGCCAGGCCTGTTCAATGGTGCCGAACTGCTGGCCATGGCCGAGGCCGACTGGAGCGCTCCCGGCGCCCTGGCGGCGGCCAAGCGCTTGATGCGCCAGGCCCTGGCGGTGCACCTGGGCGGGCGGCCCCTGGTCAGTCGCGAGTTGTTCCGCAAGCCCTAGATCGCCCGCGTGGTGGCCGGCAGCGCGTCAGCCAATGGCAACCGACCCTATTCTCCCCGTATGCTGTGCGCCGCATTCTCATTTCTTCAGGAGCGCTTTCGTGACCACCAGCAATCGCATTCTTCTTGGCGTGAACATCGACCACGTTGCCACCCTGCGCCAGGCCCGGGGCACCCGTTACCCGGACCCGGTCAAGGCGGCACTGGACGCGGAAGAGGCGGGCGCCGACGGCATCACCGTGCACCTGCGCGAAGACCGCCGGCATATCCAGGAGCGCGATGTGCTGCTGCTCAAGGAGGTGCTGCAAACCCGCATGAACTTCGAGATGGGCATCACCGAAGAGATGATGGCCTTTGCCGAGCGCATCCGCCCGGCGCATATCTGTCTGGTGCCGGAAACCCGCCAGGAGCTGACCACCGAAGGCGGCCTGGACGTGGCCGGCCAAGAGGCGCGGATCAAGGCGGCGGTGGAGCGTCTGGCGCAGCTGGGCTCCGAGGTGTCGCTGTTTATCGATGCCGACGAGCGCCAGATCGAAGCCGCTCGGCGCGTCGGCGCACCGGCCATCGAACTGCACACCGGGCGCTACGCCGATGCACAGACCCCGAGCGAAGTGGCCGAGGAGCTGCAGCGTATCGTCGATGGCGTGGCCGTGGGCCTGGCCCAGGGGCTGATCGTCAACGCCGGCCACGGCCTGCACTATCACAACGTGGAGGCGGTGGCGGCGATCAAGGGCATCAATGAGCTGAACATCGGCCACGCCCTGGTGGCCCATGCGCTGTTCGTTGGTTTCAAGGGCGCGGTGGCGGAGATGAAGGCGCTGATTCTGGCGGCGGCCAAGGCCTGAGTCACCTTCGCCGGCAAGCCGGCTTCTACAAGACCCGTGTAGGAGCCGGCTTGCCGGCGCAGTCTTCTAGAGCTGCGGGCTCTCTTCCGGCGGCTTGGTCTTGTTGACCCCGGGCACATGCAGGTTGCCTTCGGCGACCTGGTCGCCTTCCAGCTGCGGCTGGGTCACCCAGGTGAGAATGTCGTAGTAGCGGCGGATGTTGGCCACGAAATGCACCGGCTCGCCACCGCGGGCGTAGCCGTAGCGGGTCTTGCTGTACCACTGCTTCTGCGACAGGCGCGGCAGCATCTTCTTAACATCCAGCCACTTGTTCGGGTTCAAGCGTTCGCGTTCCGCCAGCTTGCGGGCGTCATCCAGGTGGCCGGTGCCGACGTTGTAGGCGGCCAGGGCGAACCAGGTGCGGTCCGGCTCCTCGATCTTGTCGTCCAGCTGTTCCTTGATATAGGCCAGGTACTTGGCGCCGCCGCTGATGCTCTGCTTGGGGTCCAGGCGGTTGGACACGCCCATGGCCTGGGCGGTGTTCTGGGTCAGCATCATCAAGCCGCGCACGCCGGTCTTGGAGGTGACTTCGGCCTGCCACATGGATTCCTGGTAGCCCACGGCGGCCAGCAGGCGCCAGTCGAGCTTCTCTACCTTGGCCGAGGCCTTGAAGTGCTTCTCGTACTTGGGCAGGCGCTGCTGCAGGTGCTGGGCAAAGGTGTAGGCGCCGACATAACCGAGTACATCGACATGGCCGTAGTAGCGATCCTTGAGGCGTTGCAGGGTGCCGTTCTTCTCCACCCGGTCGAGGAAGCTGTTGATCTCGTTGAGCAGGCTGTTGTCGTCGCCGGCGGCCACCGCCCAGCTCTGGCTGCGGGCGTTGCCCAGGTCGAAGGCCACCCGCACATTGGGGAAGTACACCTGGTTCATCGCCAGTTCGTTGGAGTCCACCAGGGTCAGGTCGATCTGCCCTTCGTCCACCATGCGCAGCAGGTCCACCACTTCAACGGCATCCGACTCTTCGTATTCGATGCCGGGGTACTGGGTCTTGAGCTGGGCCAGCTGCTCGGCGTGGCTGCTGCCCTTGAGCACCATGATGTGCTTGCCCACCAGTTCCTTGGCCGTGGTGGGGCGGGACTGGCCGTTGCGATAGATGATCTGCGGCGTGACTTCCAGGTACGGATGGGAAAAGCGCACCTGCTGCTTGCGCTGCTCGCTGCTGACCAGGCCGGCGGCCGCCAGCACCGGGCCCTTGGGTTGGCCCAGCTGGCCGAACAGGTCATCGAGGTTGTCGGCGGTCTCGATTTTCAGCTCCACCCCCAGGTCCTCGGCGAAGCGCTTCACCAGCTCGTACTCGAAGCCGGTCTCGCCGTTGCGATCCTGGAAGTAGGTGGCGGGGCTGTTGCGGGTGATCACCCGCAGCACACCGTCCTCCTTTACGCGCTCTAGGGTGCTGGGTTTTTCAACGCAGGCGCCGAGCATCAGGAAGAGTCCGGTTACGATGAGCCACTTGGCGCAGCGTGGACGTAAAGCCATAGGGGAAAACATTGGCGCAGTATACGCAAAGGATCAGAAGCGCCATATCTCGACAGCGAAGGGCGGGTCTGCTAGCACGCGGCGCACCGGGCTGGAGCCCTTGGGAATGGGGCCTCGGGGTTGAATCCGAGGTTGAAAATAACCTGCGGCAATGAGCCTCATCAGCCTTTGTTATAAGGAGGCGGAGCTGGACCGACGTTCGGACGCGCTGCGGGATTGCGTTTCGAGTGCCGATGCCAGCGGTTTACGTTAGAATGCACGGCCTCAAAGCACACCCCCTTCCCGAGGCTGTCCCGAAGATGTTGATCCTGCGCGGCGCTCCTGCCCTTTCTGCCTTTCGCCACAGCAAACTCCTTGAGCAACTGAGCCAGAAGGTTCCGGCTGTCAGTGGCCTGTATGCTGAATTCGCTCACTTCGCCGAAGTTACCGGCGTCCTGACCGGCGACGAACAGCAGGTGCTCGCGCGCCTTCTGAAGTACGGCCCCAGCGTTCCGGTACAAGAACCTACAGGTCGCCTGTTCCTGGTGTTGCCGCGTTTTGGCACCATCTCGCCGTGGTCGAGCAAGGCCAGCGATATTGCCCGCAACTGTGGCCTGGCCAAGGTCCAGCGCCTGGAGCGTGGCATCGCCTTCTACGTGGCCGGTGAGTTCAGCGACGCCGATGCGCAATTGCTCGCCGATGCCCTGCACGACCGCATGACCCAGATCGTGGTGGACAACCTGGACCAGGCCGCCGGCCTGTTCAGCCATGCCCAAGCCAAGCCGCTGACCGCCATCGACATCCTCGGCGGTGGCCGTGCTGCCCTCGAGCAGGCCAACAGCGAACTGGGCCTGGCCCTGGCCGAAGACGAAATCGATTACCTGATGAACGCCTTCCAGGGCCTCAAGCGTAATCCGCATGACATCGAACTGATGATGTTCGCCCAGGCCAACTCCGAGCACTGCCGCCACAAGATCTTCAACGCCAGTTGGGACATCGACGGCCAGAGCCAGGAAAAAAGCCTGTTCGGCATGATCAAGAACACCTACCAGATGCACGGCGAAGGCGTGCTGTCCGCTTACAAGGACAACGCTTCGGTGATCGTCGGTAACGTTGCCGGTCGTTTCTTCCCGGACCCCGAGACCCGCCAGTACGGCGCGGTGCAGGAGCCGGTGCACATCCTGATGAAGGTCGAGACCCACAACCACCCGACCGCGATTGCCCCGTTCCCGGGTGCGTCCACCGGTTCCGGTGGCGAGATCCGCGACGAAGGCGCCACCGGTCGCGGGGCCAAGCCGAAGGCCGGCCTCACCGGCTTCACCGTGTCCAACCTGCAGATCCCGGGCTTCCAGCAGCCGTGGGAAGTGCCTTACGGCAAGCCCGAGCGCATCGTCACCGCGCTGGACATCATGATCGAAGGCCCGTTGGGCGGCGCGGCGTTCAACAACGAATTCGGCCGTCCGGCTCTGACCGGCTACTTCCGTACCTTCGAGCAGTCCATCGCCACCCCGCGCGGCGAAGAGGTTCGTGGCTACCACAAGCCGATCATGCTGGCAGGCGGCATGGGCAACATCCGCGCCGAGCACGTGCAGAAGGGCGAGATCGAGGTCGGCTCCAAGCTGATCGTCCTCGGCGGCCCGGCCATGCTGATCGGCCTGGGCGGTGGCGCGGCTTCCTCCATGGCCACCGGCACCAGCTCGGCAGACCTGGATTTCGCCTCGGTACAGCGTGAAAACCCGGAAATGGAACGCCGTTGCCAGGAAGTCATCGACCGTTGCTGGCAGCTGGGTGAGCACAACCCCATCAGCTTTATCCACGACGTCGGCGCCGGTGGCCTGTCCAACGCCTTCCCGGAACTGGTCAACGACGGCGGCCGTGGCGGTCGCTTCGAACTGCGCAACATCCCCAACGACGAGCCGGGCATGGCCCCGCACGAAATCTGGTCCAACGAATCCCAGGAGCGTTACGTCCTGGCGGTGGGCGCGGCGGACTTCGAACGCTTCAAGGCCATCTGCGAGCGCGAGCGCTGCCCGTTCGCGGTAGTCGGCGAGGCCACCGCCGAGCCACAGCTGACCGTCACCGACAGCCACTTCGGCAACAGCCCGGTGGACATGCCGCTGGAAGTGCTGCTGGGCAAGGCCCCGCGCATGCACCGTTCGGCCGTGCGGGAAACCGAGCTGGGCGACGACTTCGACCCGAGCACCCTGGATATCGCCGAGAGCATCGAGCGCGTTCTGCACCACCCGGCCGTGGCCAGCAAGAGCTTCCTGATCACCATCGGCGACCGCACCATCACCGGCCTCGTGGCCCGTGACCAGATGGTTGGCCCATGGCAGGTGCCGGTGGCCGACGTGGCCGTGACCGCCACCAGCTTTGATGTCTACACCGGTGAAGCCATGGCCATGGGCGAGCGCACGCCGCTGGCCCTGCTGGACGCCCCGGCCTCGGGCCGCATGGCGATTGGCGAAACCCTGACCAACATCGCCGCTTCGCGGATCAACAAGATTTCCGACATCAAGCTGTCGGCCAACTGGATGTCCGCTGCCGGCCACCCGGGTGAAGATGCGCGCCTGTACGACACCGTCAAGGCCGTCGGCATGGAGCTGTGCCCGGAGCTGGGCCTGACCATTCCGGTGGGCAAGGACTCGATGTCCATGGCCACTCGCTGGAATGAAGAGGGCACCGACAAGAGCGTCACCTCGCCGCTGTCGCTGATCGTTACCGGCTTCGCTCCAGTGGCCGATGTGCGCCAGACCCTGACCCCGCAACTGCGCATGGACAAGGGCACCACCGACCTGATCCTGATCGACCTGGGTCGCGGGCAGAACCGCATGGGCGCCTCGATCCTCGCCCAGACCCACGGCAAGCTCGGCAAGCAGGCTCCGGACGTTGATGACGCCGAAGACCTGAAAGCCTTCTTCGCAGTGATCCAGGGCCTGAATGCCGACGGTCACCTGCTGGCCTACCACGACCGTTCCGATGGCGGCCTGCTGGTCAGCGCCGTGGAAATGGCCTTCGCCGGTCATTGCGGCCTGAACCTGAGCCTGGACGCCGTGGCGGAAAACGCCGGGGAAATCGCCGCCATCCTGTTCAACGAAGAACTGGGCGCGGTGATCCAGGTGCGTCAGGACGCTACCCCGGACGTGCTCGCCCAGTTCAGCGCGGCCGGCCTCGGCGACTGCGTGGCGGTGATCGGCCAGCCGATCAACAACGGCGAAGTGAGCATCTCCTACAACGGTGAAAGCGTATTCAGCGGCCAGCGTCGTCTGCTGCAGCGTCAGTGGGCCGAGACCAGCTACCAGATCCAGCGCCTGCGGGACAACGCCGAATGCGCCGAGCAGGAATTCGACGTGCTGCTGGAAGAAGACAACCCGGGCCTGAGCGTCAAGCTCGGCTTCGACGTCAACCAGGACATCGCCGCGCCTTACATCAAGAAGGGCGTGCGCCCGCAAGTGGCGGTGCTGCGTGAGCAGGGCGTCAACGGCCAGGTGGAAATGGCCGCGGCCTTCGACCGCGCCGGCTTCAACGCCATCGACGTGCACATGAGCGATATCCTCGCCGGTCGCGTCGACCTCAACGACTTCAAGGGCATGGTTGCCTGCGGTGGCTTCTCCTATGGTGACGTGCTGGGCGCTGGCGAAGGCTGGGCCAAGTCGGCACTGTTCAACAGCCGTGCGCGGGATGCCTTCCAGGGCTTCTTCGAACGCAACGACAGCTTCACCCTGGGTGTGTGCAACGGTTGCCAGATGATGTCCAACCTGCACGAGCTGATCCCGGGCAGCGAGTTCTGGCCGCACTTCGTGCGCAACCGTTCCGAGCAGTTCGAAGCCCGTGTGGCCATGGTCCAGGTACAGGAATCGAACTCGATCTTCCTCCAGGGCATGGCCGGTTCGCGGATGCCGATCGCCATCGCCCACGGCGAAGGCCATGCGGAATTCGAAAGCGAAGAAGCCCTGCTGGAAGCCGATCTGTCCGGTTGCGTGGCCCTGCGCTTCGTCGACAACCACGGCAAGGTCACCGAGCGCTACCCGGCCAACCCCAACGGTTCGCCGCGCGGGATCACTGGCCTGACCAGCCGTGATGGCCGCGTCACCATCATGATGCCGCACCCGGAGCGGGTGTTCCGCGCCGTGCAGAACTCCTGGCGTCCGGAAGAGTGGAATGAAGACGGCGCCTGGATGCGCATGTTCCGCAACGCTCGCGTCTGGGTGAACTGAGGCTGATGTACAAGCTCAGCTTCTTCGTCCCGCAAAGCCATGTGGAGCAGGTCAAGGGCGCCGTGTTCGCCGCCGGAGGCGGTCGTATCGGCGCTTATGACCAGTGCGCCTGGCAGGTGCTCGGCCAGGGCCAGTTCCGCCCGTTGGACGGCAGCCAGCCGTTTCTCGGGCAGACTGGCCAGGTTGAGCGGGTGGAGGAGTGGAAGGTCGAGCTGGTGGTGGCCGATGAACTGATCGCCGGGGTAGTGATGGCGCTCAAGCAGAGCCATCCCTACGAAACGCCGGCTTATGAAGTCTGGCGCCTCGAAGCCTTCTGAGGTTATCCACAGACAAAAAGCCCGCTGAACCGGAAACGGTCAGCGGGCTTTTTTGTGGCCTTTGTCCCGTCCTGAATAAGGTTTACACCTCCCATCCCGAATTTCCGGAGAGTCAGATGGAACAAGGTGTAAAGCGCACACAACGAGATTACTCACTGTCCTTTAAATTGGCGGTGGTTGATCAGATT